>CABMPA010000128.1 GCA_902388315.1 uncultured Megasphaera sp.
CCTCCTGGCTGCTGAAATCCGCGCCGTCACGGGTAAATCGCCCATCGAATATTACAACGACCTCTGCGAAAAACTGGGCCGGCCTTACACCATGCGCAGCGATGCGCCGGCGACGCTGGAAGAAAAAGGCAAGATCAGCGCCCTCACCGAAGCCGACGTCACGGAAAAGACCTTGTGCGGCAGCCCCATTACGGCCGTCCTCTCCAAGTCCCCGTACGGTGATTTCGCCATCGGCGGCGTCAAGATCACGACCGATGACGGCTGGGTCGCCGCCCGCCCGTCCGGCACCGAAGACCTGTACAAATTATACGCCGAAAGCTTCGTCTCGCCTGACCAGGCCGGCAAACTCCTGGAAGAAGGCAAGGCCCTCATCAGCAAGGCATTGAATAAATAGGCCCCATATATGGCAGTTTGTCGGCAATTCTATCATTTCGTATGCAGACAGTGGAATTCAGTACGTTACCTGTGCTATAATAGGGAAGCATGGAATTTAATAACAAAAAGGAGTGGACAGCTGTGAAAGTTGTAATCACCGTAGTTGGCGTGGACCGTACCGGTATCATCGCCGCCGTCAGCCAGATCATGGCAGAAAATAAAGTCAATATCCTTACGATCAACCAGGTCATCTTAGATGGCATTTTCAACATGGCTATGATCGTCGACATGGACAATTCCGACATCACCTTAGATACCTTACAGGATTTGCTCAAACAGAAGGGCGACGCCCTGGGCGTTGAAATCCGGGCACAGAACCAGGCTATTTTTGACGCAATGCATCGTGTAGGCTAAGGAGAAATGATATGCTGACAATCCAAGACGTACTTGAAACGAATCAGATGATTCAGAAGAACAACCTTGACGTCCGCACCATTACCATGGGCATCAGCCTCCTCGACTGCTGCGCCAGCGACGGCAAGACCTTGTGCAACAATATTTACGACAAGATTACGAAATACGGTGAACACCTGGTGGAAACGGGGGAAGCTATCTCCCGTGAATACGGCGTGCCCATCATCAATAAGCGCGTTTCCGTAACGCCTATCAGCCTCGTCGCCGGGGCCAGCGATCTGACGAGTTACGTCGACATCGCCCGGACCCTCGACAAGGCCGCTAAGGAAATCGGCATCAACTTCATCGGCGGTTTCTCGGCCCTGGTCGAACGGGGCATGAGCAAAGGCGACCGCATCCTCATCGACTCCATCGCCGAAAGCCTGGCTGTGACCGACCTCGTCTGCAGTTCCGTCGCCGTCGGCTCGACAAAGGCCGGCATCAACATGGATGCCGTCGCTGAAATGGGCCGCGTCTTCAAGGACCTGGCCGAACGGACCAAAGACCAGGATGCCTTAGGCTGCGCCAAACTCGTCGTCTTCTCCAATGCCGTCGAAGACAACCCCTTCATGGCCGGTGCCTTCCACGGCGTCACCAATGGCGACTCGTGCATCAGTGTCGGTGTCAGCGGCCCGGGCGTCGTCAAAGTCGCCCTGGAACAGGTCAAAGGCCAGCCCTTTGACGTCGTCGCCGAAACCATCAAGAAGACGGCCTTCAAGATCACCCGCGTCGGCCAGCTCGTCGCTATGGAAGCGTCGAAGCGCCTCAACATGCCTTTTGGCATCATCGACCTGTCCCTGGCTCCGACACCGGCAGTCGGCGACAGCGTCGCATCGATTTTGGAAGAAATGGGCCTGGAAAGCTGCGGTGCCTGCGGCACGACGGCAGCCCTGGCGCTCCTCAACGACGCCGTCAAGAAGGGCGGCCTCATGGCTTCGTCCCGTGTCGGCGGCCTGTCCGGCGCTTTCATCCCGGTCAGTGAAGACAAGGGTATGCTCGAAGCTGTCGGCCGCGGCAGCCTGAGCCTGGAAAAACTGGAAGCCATGACCTGTGTCTGCTCGGTCGGTCTCGACATGATCGCCATTCCCGGCAATACGCCGGCATCGACCATTTCGGCCATCATTGCCGACGAAGCGGCTATCGGCATGATCAACAACAAGACGACAGCCGTCCGCGTCATCCCCGTACCGGGCAAGGACGTCGGCGACAATGTTGAATTCGGCGGCCTCCTCGGCCATTGCCCGATCATCAACGTCAATAAATACAAGTCAGATGAATTCATCGCCCGTGGCGGCCGCATCCCGGCGCCTATGCGCAGTCTGACGAACTGATAGATTAATGGAAAGTAGGCGTGTGTTGTGCTTCAATATGTTGTACCCTTTGTAATTGCATTAGTCGTTTCTTATGTCCTGACGCCGAGCGTCAAGAAAATCGCCATCAAAATCGGCGCCGTGGACCGGCCCAATGCAAGAAAGGTACATACTCATGTCATCCCGCGGCTCGGCGGGCTGGCAATCTATATCGGCTTCATGGCGGCCGTCCTGTTCTGCGTACCTTTGCAGCATGAACTGGTCGGGATGCTCCTGGGCTGTACGGCTATCGTCGCCGTCGGCATCTGGGACGACATCTGTAATATCCCGGCCAAGGTCAAGCTCGTCGGCCAGATCCTGGCTGCCTGCATCCCCATTGCCTTTGGCATTCAGATCGAATGGCTGACCAATCCTTTTGGTGATATCATCGTCTTGCCGGAAATCATTGCCATTCCCGTGACGATTTTCTGGATCATCGGCTTCACCAATACGGTGAATCTCATCGACGGCCTCGACGGCCTGGCAGCCGGCGTTGCTTTCATCGCGTCTATTTCGATGTTCCTCCTGGCTTATAACCTGAACCAGTTCCTGCCGGCACTGGTCATCGTGTCCATGGCCGGGGCCGCCCTGGGTTTCTTGCAGTACAACTTCAACCCGGCCAAGATCTTCATGGGCGACACGGGCAGCATGCTCCTGGGCTATACCCTGTCCGTCGCCGCTGTCTTAGGCCTGGTCAAGACGGCAGCCACCGTGGCTCTCGTCGTACCCATCATCGCCCTGGGTCTGCCGATCCTCGATACGACATTCGCTATCATCCGCCGCAAGATGAGCGGCGTTCCTATCTTCCAGCCTGATAAGGGCCATCTGCACCATCGCCTGCTGGCCCTGGGCATGACACAGAAGCAAGCCGTATTAATAATGTATTTTGTCAGCATGATTCTCGGCATCGTAGCCCTCTTTGTAGCCAATGTGAGCTATAAGACGGGTATCGTGACTGTCCTGGTCGTTCTTGCCGTCATCATTTATTCGGCAAAACGCATTGGCATATTGCGCAAATCAACGACCGATTCTACCCACAAACAGTAGTGGGTGGAATCGGTTGTCTTATAAGGAGGTTTTTTGATTATGATCAAGGTAATGACTGTATTCGGTACGCGGCCGGAAGCCATCAAGATGGCGCCTGTCGTACTGGAACTACAGAAACATGCCGACCAGATCCAGACCATCGTCGCCGTTACGGCCCAGCATCGCCAGATGCTCGACCAGGTACTGGATCTCTTCCAGATTACGCCGGACTATGACCTGGATATCATGTCCCAGGGGCAGACGTTGTACGACGTTACGACCAAGTCCCTCATGGGCCTGAAAGATGTCCTGGCCAAGGAAAAGCCCGACCTGGTCCTGGTCCATGGCGACACGACGACGACCTTTGCCGGTGCCCTGGCCTCGTATTACCAGCAGGTCCCGGTAGGCCACGTCGAAGCCGGTCTGCGGACAGGGGACATCTATTCGCCCTTCCCGGAAGAAATGAACCGCAAGCTGACCGGTGCCATTGCGGCCATCCACTTTGCGCCGACGTCGACGGCCAAGGCCAACCTGCTCAAGGAAAACGTGAACCCTTCTCATATCTACGTGACGGGGAACACCGTCATCGATGCGCTGATGACGACCGTCGCCGGCGACTATGACTTCGGCGACGACTTGAAATCCGTCGACTTCCAGAACCACCGGGTCATTCTCCTGACGACGCACCGCCGGGAAAACCTGGGCGAACCGATGCGCCATATCTATAAAGCCCTGCGCCGCATCATCGAGGAAATCCCCGATACGGAAATCGTCTTTCCCGTCCACCGCAATCCGCTGGTGCGCAAAGTCGTCGAAGAGGAACTGGCCGGCGTCGACCGCATCCACCTCATCGACCCCATGGAATATGAACCCTTTGCCAATCTCATGAGCCTGAGCAGCCTGGTCCTGACTGATTCCGGCGGCATCCAGGAAGAAGCGCCGTCTCTCGGCAAGCCCGTCCTGGTCCTGCGCAATACGACCGAACGGCCTGAAGCCGTCGAAGCCGGAACAGTACGCCTCATCGGTACGGACAAGGATGTCGTCTATGCCGAAACGAAGCGCCTCCTGACCGACCAGGACGCTTACGATGCCATGAGCAACGCCGTCAATCCCTATGGCGACGGCAAAGCATCGCAGCGCATCGTCCAGGCTATTCTCCACGTTTTTGCCGGGGAAGAAGCCGTTCCGGATGATTTTAGCCGCTAAGTATTGTCTTAGGCTATACTGAGAATTGTTTTTAGCTATAACGTTTAATTTTCTTAAAAATGATATTGCTTTTCCAGATTTTCCGTGCTAAAATAAGCGAATAATCGTTGCTGGCAGTATATATATAGTATGCCTGACGGTTATGGAAAAACTGCCATCGCCCGAGCAGGAGTGTATGTAGTATGAGACATCATGATGATTCTCACGATGACAAATTAAATCACATGAGGCTTTGGGATATTGTCGTCATAGCCGGTTCCTTAGGCTTGTCTCTCTTCGTCTGCATCTGTGTCGGCGTCGCCATAGGGCGCTTCATCGATGTCCATGCCGGTACGTCGCCGTGGGGGCTGATCTTCTTTTCCCTCATCGGGGCCGTCTCCGGATTCTGGACCTTATACAAGAAGGCCTTGTCCTATCAGCAGGACGAGGCGCGCCATGGCCGGCATCTGCGCAAGTGAATGTCACGGAGGATAGCCTATGGAAGCATTTTACGCCTATGTAAAGACAACAATATACAAACTCATTGGTTTTACGTGTATCGTCACGGCCGTCCTTTTTCTGGGCGGCTGGTGGCAGTACATTAGTGGCTGGTGTATCGGCAGCGGCTTGAACATCGTTTACTTTTTCATGCTCAGCAGCCGTTCGGTACGGGCCTTAAAATTGCCGCCCGGGCAGGCGGCGTCATTCATCCGCGGCGGTGCCGTGTTCCGGCTGGTCTTCATCTGCCTGGCCGTCATCGTCATCCTGCAGTTCCCGTCGATTTCCCTGGGAGCTGCCGTGGCCGGTATCTTTTCGTACCGCGTCCTCGTCTTTGCAGATGTAGTGACTGCACGTCTCAGACGGTAAAGGAAAGGAGGTATTGCGTATGGAATTACATGCAGGGCATCATATGGTCGTTCAGCTCCTGGGTCTGAATGTCAACCTGGATACGCTCATGATGACCTGGCTGGTCGCAGCCTTAGTCATCATCGTCACGGTCGCTGCGACAAGGGGCCGGTCCCTCGTCCCGTCAGGACTTCAGAACGCCATGGAAATCGTCATCGAAGGGCTGCTCGATCAGTTCCGGGAAACGTTAGGGCCGAAATACGGCCAGGTCGTCTCGGTCTTGCTGACGATGTTCCTGTTCATCCTCTTCGCCAACGAATTGGGCATGCTGCCGAATCCGCATGTCCTGGCTTCGCCGACGAACGACTTGAATACGACTGTCGCCCTGGCACTGGTTTCTTCCTTTATGGTCCATTTCATGGCCTTGAAGAACCAGGGGTTCAAAAAGCATTTCAAGCACTTCTTCAAGCCCTTTGCGCCGTTTGTCATCATCAATCTGATGGAAGAAATCACCAAGCCCTTGACTTTGGCCTTCCGTCTCTTTGGCAACATCCTGGCCGGGGAAATCCTCTTGGAAGTCCTGTACTTCCTCGTGCCTGTCGCCGTCCCGATG
>CABMPA010000129.1 GCA_902388315.1 uncultured Megasphaera sp.
GTCCTGAGTATGATCATGACCCTCCACGGGCTCTATACCTGGGCCGGTGTCTGCATCCTGCTGGCCATGGTCTGCGACGCCTGCGACGGCCGCTCGGCCCGCGCCCTGGGAGTCGCCGGTGATTTCGGCAAGGAACTCGACTCCTTGTCCGATGTCGTATCCTTTGGGGCCGCCTCGGCTTTCCTGATCTATTCTTATTCGCTGCAGTCCCTGGGCTGGATCGGTGCCATCCCGGCCATCATCTACGCCGCCCTCGGCGGTATCCGCCTGGCCCGGTTCAACCTCAACACCGGCGTCATCCATGGCTATTTCCAGGGCATGCCGATTCCTAACGGCGGCTGCCTCATTGCGACCTATGTCATTTCCGGCGCCGTTCTGCCGGCATGGCTGCTGGCTATCTTCGTTGTCCTCCTGGGCTACCATCTGGTCAGCAAGGTCCACAACCCCGATTTCAAAGGGGCCAGCCCGGACGTACTCCACAAATCGGCCCTGGCTATTTCCCTGGTTTTCGGCGTCCTGGTCCTGGCCTTTGTCGACTTCCATCTGATCATCACCATGCCTTTCTTACTGTATATCGTCTTCGGGTTAGTCAATACGGCCATGAACGTCGCAGCTGCTCGCTAAGCCTTTAGGGAGAGTCGCATATGGAACACATCTTGGATATCATCATGATACCCATACAGGTCATCATCGTTTTTTATTCCCTGTATTATTTCATCCTGGCCTGCTTCGGACTCATGAAGCGGCGGGAACGCATTACGGTAGCGCCTAAGAATACTTTCGCTGCCGTTATTTGCGCGCATAATGAAGAAAAAGTCGTCTGGCAGCTAATCGACAACTTGAAACAGCTCAACTATCCCAAGGATATGTACGATATTTACGTCGTCGCTGACAACTGTACAGACCATACGGCCGATATCTGCCGGGAACATGGGGCCATCGTCAAAGTTCGTACTAACAAGGAGCAGGTCGGCAAGGGGTACGCCCTGGACTGGATGTTTTCGCAGATGCTGGCCCAGGAAAAGCAGTACGACGCCTTTGTCGTCTTCGATGCGGATAACCTGGTCCATCCGGAATTCCTGCGGGAAATGAACAACCACCTCTGCAAAGGGGAAAAGGTCATCCAGGGTTATATGGATTCCAAAAATCCGACGGACTCGTGGATTGCCGGGACCTTTTCTATCGCTTTCTGGCTCATCAACCACATGTGGCACCTGGCCAAATACAACATCGGTCTGTCGACGGCTCTGGGCGGCACGGGCATGTGCATCGCTACGGAAATCGTCCGCAAGTACGGCTGGGGCTGCGACTGCCTGACGGAAGATATGGAATTTTCCATGAAAGTTCTCCTGGAAGGCGTCCGCACCTGCTGGGCCCATGATGCCATCATTTACGACGAAAAGGTCGTCGGCTTCATGCAGTCCTGCCGCCAGCGCAAGCGCTGGGCCCAGGGCCAGTGTGACTGCGGCGAACGCTTTATTCCCAAGCTTTTCGCACGCGGCATCAAGACCGGCAACATCCGCATGCTCGACGGCATCGTCACCTTGTCCCAGCCTTTCTTCATGATGGCTTCGACCATTTACGCCGTCCTGGCTTCGATTAATTCCTATCTGCCGTTTTATACGAACATTCTCAATGCTATCGTGCCCGTCCAGATTTGGACTATCATCGGCGTCGGCCAGTACCTCATTCCGGTCATCGTCCTCTTGCAGATCAAAGTGCCGCCGAAATCATGGGCATACCTCATTATTTATCCGATTTTCATGTACAGCTGGATTCCTGTCAACTTCCTCGGTTTCAAAGACCGGCATAAGATGAAATGGAGTCATACGCTGCATACGCGGGCCCTGTCTTATGAAAGCGCGGCCTTATTGCGGAAAGAAAACAAGAAGTAAGGAGATAGACTATGCATATTTTGTTGACCAATGACGACGGCCTGAAGGCTCCGGGCCTTCAGACGCTGAAGCGGGAGCTGGCATCTCATGACTGCCGCCTGACTGTCGTTGCGCCCAATGGCCAGCGCAGTGCGGCGTCCCATTCCATGACCATCAACAAGGCCCTTTACTGCCGTGACGAATCGACGGTGCCGGGCATCCGGGAAATCGCCGTATCTGGTACGCCCGTAGACTGCGTCAAGATGGCCATGGAATATTTTCTCAGAGAAGATAAGCCGGATCTCATTATTTCCGGCATCAACGACGGATATAACCTGGGCAGCGACGTCCTCTATTCCGGGACCGTATCGGCTGCCATGGAAGGGCCTTATTACGGACTGCCGGCCTTTGCCGTATCCATGTTGGGCATGACGGAAGAACGCTGCGCCCAGACGGCACACCTCATCTGGGACCTGGTCCAGAAGCTCATCGTCAAAGGCCGCTTCCCGGGTATCGTCAACATCAATGTGCCGCCGGCAGGGGCTATCAGCCTGGACAACGTCCGCGTCGTGCCCCAGACGGTGCAGATTTACCACAACGTCATCGCTGAGAAACGCGACCTCGACGGCAGCGTCTGCTATCACATCGTCGGCGACATCGACATGACGACGGCTCCGGACGACAGCGACGTCGCCTGCATCCGCCAGGGTCATATCGCCTTGACGCCGCTCAAATGGCAGCAGACAGCCGACCGGGTCATGGATCACCTGAAAGGATGTCTGGCCCTATGACTGATGAAGAACTCATTGAAATCGCAAAAGCGTACCGCGCTCATTCATACAGCCCATATTCTCATTTTCCCGTCGGCGCTGCCGTCCTGGCCGCGTCGGGAAAGGTCTATGGCGGCTGCAATGTCGAGAATTCCAGTTATCCCCTGGGCAACTGTGCCGAACGGACGGCCATTTTCAAGGCTGTATCCGAAGGGGAACGGGACCTTTCGGCCATCGCCATCGTCGCCGATACGCCAGGGCCTTGTTCGCCCTGCGGCGCCTGCCGGCAGGTCATGGCGGAATTCCATATCCCCAAGGTCATCATGGCCAACTTAAAAGGGGAATGGTGCGTCGTCACTTCGGACCAGCTCCTGCCGTACGCTTTTTCTGATACAGATTTGTAAAGAAAGTGCGCTGAATACGGACAAATTTCCATAAAAGGCTTGCAATTTTTAATGAGCCGGTTTATAATAACAATCACATCATACATATTGCGTGAACGAAACATACGGGAGAAGGCAATGCCTACCGACGGAGTCAAACTCTCAGGTGCCCCTCAAAGGGCGGGACCGTATGTGGACACGACTCTGGAGAGTCCCATTTGGGCGCCGAAGGTGCAAGGAAGTGATTCCTAATCTCTCAGGCAAAAGGACAGAGCTGGCAGAATGACCTTTCTTTTCTGCGACCCTTAGGACCTATCTTCAGAGTGATGATGATAGGTCTTTTTTCATGTCATTATAATTACCATAACAAAAGGGGAGTATGAAAAAATGTTAGAAACGTTGAATGCCATTGATAGTTTTGTCTGGGGTCCGCCGTTGCTGGTCCTGCTCATCGGGACCGGCCTGATGCTGACTATCCGCCTTCATTTGCTCCAGGTCTTCCGCCTGCCGAGAGCGCTGAAGCTCATCTTCACGGCCAAGAACCAGGGCGAAGGCGACGTAGACAGCTTCAAGGCCCTGTGCACGGCCTTGGCTGCTACGGTCGGTACCGGCAATATCGTTGGCGTCGCTACGGCTGTCCATGCCGGTGGCCCGGGTGCTATCTTCTGGATGTGGATGGCTGCTTTCGTCGGCATGGCTACGAAATATGCCGAAGGCTGCCTGGCTGTCAAATACCGTACCGTCGACAAGAACGGCGACATCGCCGGCGGCCCGATGTACTACATCGAAAACGGCCTGGGCAAGAAATACAAGCCCCTGGCTTTCTTGTTCGCTTTCTTCGGCGTCCTCGTCGCCTTCTTCGGCATCGGGACCTTCGCTCAGGTCAATTCCATCGTTGAAATCACGCGCCTGACGACGAGCATCCCCGTCGAATACACGGCTATCGTATTGACCATCCTCGTCGCTGCCATCACCATCGGCGGCCTCCAGTCCATCGCCCGCGTTGCTTCCAAGGTCGTCCCGGCTATGGCTGTCATCTATGTCGTTTCTACCGTCGCTTTCCTGGTCGTCTTTGCTGATCAGATCCCGGCTGCTGTCGAACAGATCATCGTCAGCGCTTTCACGCCGACGGCTGCTGCTGGCGGCTTCCTCGGCGCTACCGTTTTAGTGGCTATGCGCAACGGTGTAGCCCGCGGCGTCTTCTCCAATGAATCGGGCCTGGGCAGTGCGCCTATCGTAGCCGCTGCTGCTAAGACGAAATGGCCGGCTGAACAGGGCCTCATTTCCATGACCGGTACCTTCATCGATACCATCATCATCTGCACCCTGACCGGCCTGGTTCTGGTCGTCAGCGGTGCCTGGATGGGCGACGTCAATGGCGCAGCCCTGACCAATGCGGCTTTTTCCATGGCCTTCCCGACCTATGGCAGCATCATCCTCTGCATCGGCCTGACCTTGTTCGCCTTCACGACCATCCTCGGCTGGAACTACTACGGTGAACGCTGCGTCGAATACCTCGTCGGCGTCAAAGGCATCATGCCGTACCGCATCATCTTCATCGCCCTCGTCGCCTGCGGCGCTTTCATCAAACTCGACGTCATCTGGGTCCTGGCTGATATCGTCAACGGCCTCATGGCTATCCCGAACCTCATCGCCCTCATCGGCCTGTCTGGCGTCGTCGTAGCCGAAACGAAGAAATACTTCGCTCATTTGAAAGAAGAAGAAATGGTCGTAGCCGAAGATTCGGAAGAAAAAGTACCGGCTGGTCATTAAGTTTCAAAAAAATCTAAAAAAACACTTGACGATTCTGTTAGTTATGGTATAATCTTTCTTGTGCCAAGCACTAAAGCATATAGCGCCGGGCACAAGAGATATGCCGGGGTGGCGGAATGGCAGACGCACCTGACTCAAAATCAGGCGGGTAACACCGTGAGGGTTCAAGTCCCTCCCTCGGCACCAAATACAAAAGAGGCTGTCGTATTAAGCAAAAGCATAATGCGATAGCCTCTTTTTTAGTTTGAAGTTGAAAGTTTGATGTTTGATGTGGATGGGCAAAATTTAAAAGCCATCGCCTCAAACATCAAACATCAAACCTATTTTTCTTTCTATCTGGATATGTTATAATAGAATAGACATATGATTATAGGAGGGAGTCGATTCACATGAATGAAATCTTTGCCAGACGGAGTATCCGTAAATTTTTACCGACCATGGTAGAAGATGAAAAGATAGAACAGTTACTGCGTGCCGCTATGGCCGCTCCTTCAGCTGGGAACCAGCAGCCTTGGGAATTCTACGTCGTCCGCGATAAACGAGTCATCCAGGACTTGTCCCACTGCAGTCCCTATGCTGGCTGTGCTGCCGGTGCTTCTTTGGCCATCGTCGTCTGTTCCCGCGATGAAAACATGCGTTTTCCGGCTTTCATCAATCTCGATCTCAGTGCGGCCGTTGAAAACATCCTGCTCGAAGCGGTCCACCTCGACCTCGGTGCCGTATGGCTCGGCGTAGCCCCGTATAAGGCCCGTGAAGTCCTCGTCCGCCGGTCCCTCGGCGTTCCCAAAGGCCTGACGCCTTTCGCCATTGTCGCTATGGGTTATCCCCAGGCTACGGCCGAAGAAAAACCCCGTGAAGACCGTTACGACCCGTCGCGCGTACATTATGTATAGTATCCTCACTGATAACTGATAACTTATTACGAATTTTATGTTTGTCGTTTTTCGTTTTTCGTTCGTCGTTCGTCGCAAGGGCCTATTATTTTTACTTTACGATGAACGATGAACGGCCTACGATGAACGTAAAAGGGCTTGTCGTC
>CABMPA010000130.1 GCA_902388315.1 uncultured Megasphaera sp.
AGGGATCTATACCCTGCCGGTCCTCCTGGCACGGGAACAGCCCGGCGGCCGCCGGCTCCTCCATCCCTATATGGAACGGAGCGCCGAAGGGACGCTGACTCATGCGGATATCTGCCGCATGGAAGAAATCGTCGCCGCCCTGGGCGGCATGGAAGGAGCGTGGAATCAGATCCACACCTACCAGAAACGGGCCGAAGAAATCCTTGAAGCCCTGCCGTCGAGTGACATTTCCCTGCAGCTCGGCAAGATTGTACGTAAGCTGGGGGCCGTGTGAATGGAACAGCAACGTTGTTTGACGCCTAAGCTGGCCGTTCGCCTGGCTGCACCGCACACCTGGCTGGCTTCTGTATATCCCGCCGTATTCGGCGAACTGTATTGTCTCCTGAAAGGCTATCCCCTTACGGGGACGCTGGCCATCACCCTCTTTTGGGCCTGCGTCTTCATGCAGTCCGCCGTCAATACGCTGAATGATTATTTTGATTTTGTAAAAGGCACGGACACTGCCGACGACAACGTCGAAGTTAGCGACGCCGTCCTGGTCTATGAAAACATCAAGCCTGGACAGGCACTGGCCCTGGGGCTTGGCTACTTAGCCGCAGCCGGCCTCCTGGCTTTGCCGGCACTGGTCACAGCCGGACCGGCGCCGCTGATCATCGGCGTCATCGGGGCCATCGCCGTATGGACCTATTCCGGTGGTATTCTGCCGATATCCTATCTGCCGATTGGCGAGTTCGTTTCGGGCTTCGTCATGGGCGGCCTCATCCCCATGGGAATCGTCGCCGCCGTCAGCAGTACCTTCGACTTTTCCGTTTTACCGGCTGCCCTGCCCTTCATCATCAGTATCGGTCTCATCATGATGACCAACAATACGAGTGATATCGAAAAGGACAGGCAGGCCAAGCGCCGGACCCTGCCGGCAATCTTGGGAAGGACTCAGGCCGTCCGCCTGTACCGGGCCGCTGTATGGATCTGGATAGCACTCATCTGTATCCTGCCCGTATGGTACACCGGCTGGTGGGGCCTCATCAGCCCGGCTTTCTTCATCGTGTTTGCCCGACATACCTTTGTCTGTCTGCTTCGTTCGCCCCTGGAACCACAGGGGCGGGTGAAACAGATGAAAGGCATCATCGCTGCCAACCTCTTTGGCAACGGTGCCTATCTGTTAGCACTCGCGATGGTCCTCTTCGGAGGTGGTACTTTTGGCTGAGCTTTCAAAACGGGAGAAGGTATACCATGTATTCCAGCAGATTTCCCAGACCTATGACCGCGCCAATGGCCGCATCAGTCTTGGCATGGAGAGTCGTTGGAAGGACTGCCTCATCGAAGCTGTCTGTGAGCAGGCAGCGAAAGGCAGCCGTGTCCTGGATGTGTGCAGTGGTACTGGGGACATCGCTATTTCCCTGGCAGCGCATCGGCCGGATCTCAAGGTCACAGGCCTTGATTTTTCCCCGGCTATGCTCGACGTAGCCCGCAAAAAAGGCGCGCCGCTGGCGAACGTTGTCTGGCAGGAAGGCGATGCCATGAACCTGCCTTTTGAGGATAATACCTTTTCGGCAGCCTGTATCTCCTTCGGGCTTCGCAACACCTCGGACTACCTGCGCGTCCTGCAGGAAATGACCCGCGTCGTCGTTCCCGGCGGCTGGGTATATTGTCTCGACTCCTTTGTCCCCGATTCTCTGGTCATCCGGCCCTTTTATTCGGTGTACTTCCGGTATGTCATGCCCCTCCTGGGCGGTGGCTTCCGCCATCGGCAGGAATACACCTGGCTGTGGCGGTCGACACAGGATTTTCTCAGGAAGAAGGAGCTCCTGGACTTGTTTGGACAAGCCGGATTGATTGACAGGCAGATGAAAAGCCGCTTATTCGGGGCCTGCGTGCTCCACAAGGGGAAGAAGCCTGCGGTCGAATGAAGGATTATGAAAAACTTGCAATTACGTTACGATAGATACGAACGGAAATTAAGATAGCAAACCGTATGGTTAAGGAGGGTAAGAACATGAGTAGTGAAGAAAAATTTGATGCCATCGTGGTTGGCGGCGGTTTAGCTGGTTCTGCTGCAGCCTTGACAATGGCCAGAGCTGGTTTGGATGTTATGATGGTGGAGCGCGGTAAATTCTGCGGTTCCAAAAACTCCAGCGGCGGCCGTCTTTATGGACACAGCCTGGAAAAATTGATTCCGAATTTCGCAGCAGAAGCTCCGATTGAACGTAAAATTACGCAGGAACGCCTGTCGCTCATGACTGAAGGCGGCGCACTCAGCTTCCAGTATGGTTCGGATAAACTGGAAAACCTCAAATATCCGTCCTACTCGGTACTGCGTTCTAAATTCGATAAATGGTTAGCCGATAAAGCCGAAGAAGCTGGCGTCATGCTGACAGAAGGCTTCCTCGTCGATGAACTCGTCGTCGAAGACGGCAAAGTCGTCGGTGTCATGACGGGCGGCGAAGAATTCGACGCTGATGTCGTCATCCTGGCTGATGGCGTCAATTCCCTACTGGCACAGCAGATCGGCATGAAGAAAGAACTGGAACAGAAAGACGTTGCAGTCGGCGTCAAAGAAGTCATCGAACTCGGTGAAGACGTCATCAACGAACGCTTTGGTTTGAGCGGCAATGACGGCGCAGCCTGGATGATGGCTGGCGACCCGACGGGCGGCAACCTCGGCGGCGGCTTCATCTACACCAATAAAGACAGCCTGTCCCTGGGCATCGTTACGACCATCAGCGATATCGGCCGCGTCGATGTCAGCGTACCGGACATGGTTGAACGCATGAAAGCTCATCCGGCTATTGCTCCCTTCCTCAAAGGCGGGAAACTGAAAGAATATTCGGCCCACCTCGTTACGGAAGGCGGCCTCAAGATGATGCCGGAACTCGTCCGTGACGGCGTTATCGTCGCTGGCGATGCAGCAGCTATGGTCGTTAACCTGGGTTACACCGTCCGCGGCATGGACCTGGCTATCGAATCGGGCCGTCTGGCTGGCGAAGCCGTCATCAAAGCGAAGAACCGCAACGACTTCTCGGCAGAAAGCCTCTCGATTTACAAGACCTTGTTAGAAGAAAGCTTCATCATGAAGCTCATGAAACAGTATCAGAACCTGCCGGGCCTCCTGGAAGATCATATCATCTTCAACGATTTCCCGAAGATGGCCGACGAATTCGCCGGCATGGTCTACAAAGTAGACGGCGGCGCACCGGTCGCTCTGCCCATGATTGCTCTGACAGTTTTGGCAAACAACGGCGGCTTGGCTAATCTCTTCGATTTAGGTAAGAAAGCTTGGGAGGCGATGTAAGATGGCAAAGATGAGTGTAGACGATAAACTGGGTTTCGATAAGTTCGTGACCGATGAACACGAATCTCATATCCTGATCAACGAAGATTATCATGACGAAGCAGAAATCAAACGCTTAGTCATGGCATGTCCGGCTAACCTGTATCACTATGATGATGGGAAACTGGTCTTCAGTCACGAAGGCTGCCTCGAATGTGGTACGTGCCGCGTCATTTCCGGCGGCAAAGGCGTAAAGAGCTGGAAACATCCGAAAGGCGCTATGGGCGTAGAATTCCATCAGGGCTGATTGTAGAGGAAAGTAAAAAAGGAGCTGTCGCGGTGCGACAGCTCCTTTTTGAGTATTAAGTTTGCAGTTTGTAGTTTTTAGTGACGCTTTTAAATTTAAAACCCTCCTCTACAAACTACAAACTCTATACTACAAACTACGAACCACGAACCAAGCGGGGCGCCTTGACAGGACGGCCCTACGATCCTCTAACCGCTAACTGCTAGCCACGAACCACGAGCTACGAGTCACTAGCCCTCTCCGGCATGTACACGGGCGACGCATATATGGTATAATAAAAAGTATGCAATAGCCATTAAACAACCGATAAGGGGGTTACTATATGAGTGTACAGATTACTTTTTTGAATCACAGCGGCTTTGCGGTCGAGACGGATTCCAAGGTGCTTGTCTTTGATTATTACAAAGACCCGTCGGGTACGGTCAAGGCCTACAGCCATGTCGGCAAAAAGCCGTTGTGGTTCTTTGTCAGCCATTGGCATGAAGACCATTTCAACCGCAGTATCGGCCAGTTTGACGGGGCCCAGTACATCGTCAATGAAGATGTTCGCCTGAAGGAGATTCCATCGGACAAGTTCCACGTCATGAAGCTGTATGAAACGCTGAGCCTGGGCGATACGACCGTGACTCAGTACGGGTCGACGGATGAAGGCGGTTCCTTTTTGGTGGAAACCGACGGATTGAAGATTTTCCATGCTGGCGACTTGAACTGGTGGCACTGGCTCGGTGATACGGATGAAAACAATGCCGAAGCCAAGGGGAACTTCGACCGGGAAATGAAGCACCTTGCCGGGCAGACTTTCGATATTGCCTTTTTCCCTGTCGATGCCCGTCTGGAAGGCGCCCGCGAATGGGGCGTCAAGGGGTTCCTGAAAGAGGTGTCGGTCACGACCTGCCTCATCCCCATGCATTATTTCGGGACGCCCTGGAAACCATCGGCGGACTTCAAACAGTCCTATCCCGACGTACCCTTGTGGATTCCCCAGCATGATGGCGACGATGTCATTATCACTGGGCAGTAAGGAGGAGTTATGGCAAGTAATATAAACGGGGGCAGACGCAGCCAGATTGCCAACTATATCCTGATTACGGCGGCAGTCATCCTGCTTCTGGCATACCCCTTCCAAGACTTTTTTGTCGGCGGACTGCTGACTCACTTGGCCGGGGCAGCCCTCATCGGCGGCCTGGCAGACTGGTATGCCGTAACGGCCTTGTTCCGCCGGCCGTTGGGCATCTCCTTTAAGACGGCCCTCATCCCGAACAGTAAGGAACGCATTGCCGAAATGGCCCGGCACATGATCGAATATGAAATCCTGACTGTTTCCAATATGTACAACGTCCTCAAACATCATCCCATCCTGGGTGCGACGCTGGACTATCTCCATACGGAAAAAGGGTTCCAGTCGGCAGAACGTGTTTTCGGTCAGATATTGAATACGTTTTTATATACGATCGATATGAAGACCATCGTCAAGGCTTTTGCCGGTATCGGCGGCCAGGCTATCGAAAAAGTCGACTTGGCACCGATTATGAGCAAGGCCATTAAAATCGGCCTGCGCGGCGAATCGGGGAAAGATTTCCTGGATTTCATGATCCTCAATCTGGAAGACCTCGTGCGCAGTGAAACGATGAAGCGTTATGTCGGTGAAATCTACGAAGCGTCGCTGCGCCAGTACGCCAAGCACAATATTTTCCTCGGCTGGGCCATTAAGGCCGCTATGAAGATGGAAGTCTTCCAGCCGGACCACGTCGCCGGCCTCTTGCAGACGAAATGCCTGGACCTCCTGGCCGAAGCCAAGGAAGACAATTCTCTCCAGCGCCAGCAGGCCTTGCGCTATTTGTGGAAACAGACAGAAAAAATCGAATTTAATGATGAATGGCGCCAGCGCATCGACAGCTACAAGAACCGCATGTATCACAGCCTGGTCACGCGGCCGGATACGAAAGAAGCCTGGCAGCGTTATGTCCAGGACCCGGAACGGCAGAAGAGGGTCTGCAAGGTCGCTGCTAATTATGTCATCAATAAGCTGGAATCGTGGCGCGAAAGTCCGGACCAGGTCGAACAGATGAACCGCCAGGCCCTGGCCTTTGCAGCCCGTGAATTGAAGCGCCTCCAGGTCTGGTTCGGCAAGACGGCAGAACAGGAAATCCTTAAATACGATGGCAATTACCTGGCTGAACAGCTGGAAAACAGTGTCTGGTATGACCTGCAGATGATCCGCGTCAACGGTT
>CABMPA010000131.1 GCA_902388315.1 uncultured Megasphaera sp.
GGCGCAGCGGCCCTCTGGCGCTGGCTGCGCGACCGCCGCAGAAGGTGACGTATGGACGAATCGTTTATGAAAGAACGGGCGATTTTGCCGCTCATCGCTTCCATGGCCCTGCCGGCCGTCGTGTCGATGATCGTCAATTCGCTCTATAATATCGTCGACAGCCTGTTCGTCGCCATGATCAGCGAACAGGCTATGACGGCTGTGTCCCTGGTCTTTCCCATGCAGAACTTTGTCAATGCCATCTGCATCGGCTTCGGCGTCGGCCTCAATGCCATCATTTCCATCTGCCTCGGCGCCGGCCAGAAGGGGACGGCCGATGTGGCTGCAACGCACGGCGTCTTCCTGGCCGTGGTCCATGGCCTGGTCATGACGGCCGGTTGTATCTGGGCCGTGCCGGCTTTTTTACGGGCCTTTACGCAGGATGCGGGACTCATCGACCTGGGCCTGCGCTATGCCGTCATCGTCTTTGCTTTTTCTACGGTCCTCAGCATCGACCTGGTCTATGAAAAGATGTTCCAGGCGGTCGGCCGTATGCAGGTCACCATGGTCGGCTTGTCCCTGGGATGCCTGGTCAATATTGTGGGCGACCCGATTTTTATTTTTGGGCTGGGACCGATTCCGGCCATGGGGATTGAAGGAGCGGCCTGGGCGACGGGACTCGGACAGCTGGTGAACCTGCTCTTTTACGCCTTTATCTGCTATTGGCGGCCGCTGCGGGTGGAAGTCAGCCGACGCCATTTCCACTGGGATATCGAACTCGATAAGAAATTATACGGCATCGGCATCCCGGCGGCCCTCAATATGGGCCTGTCGTCGGTCTTCCTTGTGGCTCTGAACCATCTCCTGGCGCCTTTTTCGCCGACTTATATTTTCATCCTCGGCGTCTATTATAAGCTTCAGACCTTTCTTTCTATGCCGACAAATGGTATCATTCAAGGTATACGGCCGCTTATCGGTTATAATTACGGCGCTGGGGAATTTGGCCGTGTGCGCCGCATCTATCGGACGACGCTGGTCCTAAACGGCCTGGTCATGGCAATCGGCCTGGTCATCTGTCTGGCCGTACCGGACGTCCTCATGGGCTGGTTCACATCCCGTGAGGAAACCATCGCGGCTGGCGCGTCGGCCCTGGGCATCATTGCCTGGGGGGTCGTGCCGTCAGCCTTGTCTATTACGGCGTCTGGGGCCCTGGAAGGGCTGGGGAAGGGCAATCCGTCCTTTGCCATCACCCTGCTGCGCTACGTCGTCATCAGTCTGCCGGCGGCGTGGCTCCTCTGCCGTGCCTATGGACCCGATGGCGTGTGGCATGCCTTCTGGATCTTTGAATGTCTGGCAGCGCTCGCGGCCTGGAAGATTTACGACCACTATGCCCCGGCCGTTACGACAGAAAAGGAGAAATCATGAACTATAAAATCATTGCTTGTGATATGGATGAAACGCTGCTCAGCAGCGACGCGACGATTTGCCGGCGCAATATCGATGCCATTAAAATGGCTATCAGGAAGGGCGTGAAATTCGTTCCCTGTACGGGACGGGGCTTCCGCTCTATTGAAGGCGTCCTGAAGACGCTGGGCTTGTATGACCAGGCGGACCAGTACGTCATCGGCTTCAACGGGGCCAATATTACCGAAAACAAGGGCAGCCGCTCCCTCTTCTGGGACCCGATCCCTTTCGACCTGGCCGACCGGATTTTCCGCCGCTGCTGTGCTTACGGTCAGTGTATGCATATCTATACGCGTGATGTCGTCTACATCACGAATATCACGCCTGACGAAGAAGCTTTCCTCCATGGCCGCATGGGCTATGTGCCCGTCGAGACGGAGAACCTCGATTTCATCCGCGGCAAAGAAGAAGTCTGCAAGCTCATCGTGACCAATACGGATTACGCCTATTTACAGCAGATACAGGCCGAAATTCATCCTTTGCTGGACGATATTACAGTCAGCTTCTCCAGCAACCGCTATATTGAATTCATGCATAAGGGCGTCAACAAAGGAGCCGGCCTGCACAAATTGGCCGATCTCCTGGGCGTGCCTTATGAGGAAACCATGGCCATTGGCGACAATATCAACGATACCGACATGCTTAAGGCTGCGGGCCTTTCCGTCGGCGTCCATAACCTCAACCCCGTTATCCGCGAATACTGCGACGTCGTCACCGACGCCACCAATGACGAAGGCGCTGTCGCCGAAGCCATTGAGAAGTATGTGTTGTAGTCTCGCAGGTCGCAGTCCGCTAACCCGTCTACATCAAACTTTCTGCTTCAAACTCACAAAAGAGGCTGCCGCCGGGCAGCCTCTTTTGTGCTATAATGAAAGACAAAAGGGGGCTTTCTTATGGATAGCTATGAATTGAGCCGTCATGCGGCTCACGTGCGGCAGAATATCGTCAAGATGGTTACCCTGGCCCAGTCAGGGCATCCCGGTGGTTCTTTGTCCATCGTCGATATGCTGCAAGTCTTGTATTTTGATGTCATGCAGGTCGATCCCCGGCGGCCTCACTGGCCGGAGCGGGACCGCTTTGTCCTCTCAAAAGGCCATACCGTGCCGGCGCTGTATGCGACGCTGGCGGAACGGGGCTTTTTCCCGGAAGACGAATTGTGGCACCTGCGCCAGTGCGGGGCTATGCTCCAGGGCAATCCCGACATGAATACGACGCCGGGCATCGACATGACGACCGGGTCCCTGGGCCAGGGCTTGTCGGCGGCCAATGGCATGACCATGACGGCCAAGCTGGACGGGGCGGACTGGCGGGTCTACGTCATCGCCGGCGACGGCGAAATCGAAGAAGGCCAGATCTGGGAAGCGGCCATGTCGGCAGCCCAATACAAACTGGACAATCTGACGCTGTTCATCGATCACAACGGCCTGCAAATCGACGGGTCCAATGAAGAGGTCATGGATGTCATGCCCATTGTCGACAAGTTCCGGGCTTTCCGCTGGAACGTCCTGGAAATCGACGGCCATGATTACGACGCCATCAAAAAGGCCCTGGCACAGGCCCGGACCGTGAAAGGAAAGCCGACGGCCATCATCGCCCAGACCGTCAAGGGCAAAGGCGTATCGTTCATGGAAAACGCCGTGTCCTGGCATGGCAAGGCGCCGACGAAAGAAGAATGTGAACGGGCGTTACATGAATTAGGGGGCGAAGGCTGATGGCAATGGCAACACGCGATGCTTACGGGCATCTCTTAGAAACGGAATTGTATAAAAATTCCAAGATTGTTGTCCTCGATGCCGACCTGGGTTCATCGACGCGGTCGATTGCCTTTAAAAAGGCGGCGCCGGAACGCTATTTTGACATGGGTATCTCCGAGCAGGATATGATGGGGACGGCTGCCGGCTTTGCGGCCTGCGGCAAGATTCCTTTGGCCAGCACGTTTGCTGTCTTCGGCACGGGCCGGGCTTTTGAACAGATACGCAATTCTATCTGCCTGCCGCGGCTCAATGTCAAAATCTGTGCCACCCATGCCGGCCTCAGTGTTGGCGAAGACGGGGCAACGCACCAGTCTGTCGAAGATATGGCCCTTATGCGCAGCCTGCCGAATATGACTGTCGTCTGCCCGGCCGATGCCGTCGAAACGGAAGCCGTCCTCCGGGCTGCCATTGCCCACGATGGGCCGGTCTACGTGCGCATGGGACGAGCCAAAGTTGACGATGTCTACCAGGGTGGTTGTCCTTTCCAGTGGGGGAAGGGGACGGTTTTGCGCGAAGGCCGTGATGCCGCCGTCATCGCTACGGGTCTTATGGTCCAGGAAGCGATGAAAGCGGCCGATATACTGGCCAGCCGGGGCCGCCAGGTCATGGTCATTGACATGGCCACCATTAAACCCCTTGACGAAGACCTGGTCGTCGCTGCGGCCAGGCAGACGGGCTTCGTGGTTACCGCTGAAGAACACAGCGTCATTGGCGGCCTGGGCAGCGCCGTCGCGGAAACCTTGTCGCGCCGCTGTCCGACCCGTCAGGCTTACGTCGGCATCCCGGACTGTTTCGGCGAATCCGGCAAAGCAGAAGACCTCTTGCAAAAATACGGACTGACGGCAGAAGCCATTGTCGACGCTTGCCTTTTGGTCTGATTTTCAGTATGATAAGAGGCGGCGGACTCTGTGCGCCAAATTGAAGAAAGGACATACCCATACATGATAACTACAGAAGCGATGATGAAATTACAGAATGGCAGTGACGTCCGCGGCGTTGCCATCGCCGGCGTTCCCAGTGAAGACGTCACCTTAGTCCCGGAAGCGGTCAACCGTATTGCCGCCGGATTTGCCAAGTTTTTAGCCAAGAAGCTGCATAAACAGACGAGCGAGCTGCACATTGCTGTCGGTCATGATTCCCGCGTATCGGCGGGCATGATGAAAGAAGCCGTCTTCGGCGGCCTCCTCGGGCAGGGCGTCCACGTCACAGACTGCGGCCTGGCTTCGACGCCGGCCATGTTCATGTCCATTATTTTTGAAGATACCCACATGGATGGCTCCATCATGATTACGGCCAGCCATCTGCCGTATAACCGCAATGGTCTGAAATTCTTTACTGTCGACGGCGGTTTGGAAAAGAGCGAAGTCAAGGAAGTCCTCACCCTGGCTTCGGGCCTGTCGGCCATGGCCGTATCGTCGGCCGCCATTGCCTCGCTGGACCTGATCGACCTTTACGCCTTGCATCTGCGCCGCAAGATTTGCGCCGGTCTCTGCGCCGGCATGTATGACCGCCCGCTGGAAGGGATGCATATCGTCGTCGACGCAGGCAATGGCAGCGGCGGTTTCTTTGCTACCAAGGTCCTGGCTGAACTCGGTGCCGATACGACGGGCAGCCAGTTCCTCGAACCGGATGGCATGTTCCCGAACCATATCCCCAATCCGGAAAATGCCGACGCCATGGCCTCGATCCGCAAGGCCGTTCTCGATCATCATGCCGACCTGGGCCTTATCTTCGACACCGACGTGGATCGCATGAGTGCCGTCCTGCCTGATGGGGAAGAAATCAACCGCAACGCCCTCATCGCCATGATGGCCGCCATTCTGGCACCTGATTATCCCGGCAGCACCATCGTCACCGACTCGGTCACATCCGACGAACTGACGACGTTCCTCCAGGATGAACTCCACCTGATTCATCACCGCTATATGCGGGGCTATAAGAATGTCATCGACGAATGTATCCGCCTCAACAAGGCCGGTACGGTCTCGCCGCTGGCCATCGAAACGTCCGGTCACGGTGCGCTGAGTGAAAACTACTATCTCGACGACGGCGCGTTTCTGGCCGTCAAGCTGCTCATCGCGGCGGCGAAAGCCAAGAAGGAAGGCAAACAGCTCGGCGACCTCATTGCTAAACTGGGCCATCCTGCCGAAGGCGTCGAATTCCGCCTGAAGATTGCCGGTACCGATGAGGTCCAGGCTTATGGTGCTGATGTACTCAAACAGTTTGAAGAACGGGCCGCTCAAGCGGGCATTGCCATTGCCAAGCCGTCTTATGAAGGCGTGCGCCTCGTATTCCCCAACGGCTGGGCCCTGTTGCGCATGTCCCTTCACGATCCGAATATGCCGCTGAACGTCGAAAGCAAAGAACCAGGCGGCTGCCGGCAGATCGCCAGCCAGGTGAAAGACCTGCTCACGGGCTTTGAACACCTCGATACCAGCGTCATCCAGTAAACCATAACGAAAAGAACCCTTGACCCAAGGGTTCTTTTTTTGTATAATAAAGCCATAATCATGTGACTGACGGAAGTGGAGTTACCACGGGGAGCATGATTTC
>CABMPA010000132.1 GCA_902388315.1 uncultured Megasphaera sp.
CCACTGTAGATTTCTTTTTTTGACTTATCCACAATGTATGTACAATTTTATCAGCTTAGTTATCCACACCGCGGATTTCATTCATCATCTTTTCTAGATGCTCTTTAAAATGGCTGTCCTTGTCGATTTTTTTCCGGATCTGGGAGCAGGCATGCATGACTGTCGTATGGTCACGGCCGTTGAAGGCCGTCCCGATATGAGGATACGTATTTCCCGTCAGTTCACGGCACATGTACATAGCGATCTGCCGCGGCAGAGCGATGTCCTTAGTCTTTTTCTTACCCATCAGTTCTTTATAATTGATGTTATAGTGCTGACAGATATAGGTCGTGATTTCGTCAATAGTAATATATTTCTTTTCATCCTGAGCGTCCGTAATATAATGGATGGCATGCTTGACCAGCGGCAGGGTCACGCTGCTCTTGGATTGGGATGCTTCCAGAAGGACTCGTATGAAGGCACCATGCAGTTTTCTGATGTTTTCACTGACATTGGCGGCAATATAATTGAGGGCGTCCAGGTCGCAGGTAATATTTTCTTTTTCTGCCCAAGCCCGGAGAATGGCCGTGCGCGTTTCCAGATCAGGCGGTTCGATTTGTGTGACCATGCCATTTTCAAAGCGCGAACGCAGGCGTTCTTCGAGTTTCTTGATGTCCCGTGGCGGACGGTCGCTGGTGAAGACCATCTGTTTTTTATCCTGGTAGAGCTTGTTGAAGGTGTGGAAGAATTCTTCTTTAGAACTTTCTTTGTCCCCACGACCCAGGAACTGGATATCGTCTACGAAAAGGACATCGACGTTGCGGTAGCGGCGGCGGAAACTTTCGGTGTTCTTGTCCTGGATACACTGAATGAATTCATTGACGAAGTCCTCGCTGGTGATACATAAGAGGCGCATGTTGGGAAAGTTCTTCAACAGCTCGTGGCCGATGGCGTGCATCAGATGGGTCTTGCCCAGGCCGCTGCCGCCATAGATATAGAAGGGGTTCCACTTCTGGGCCGGTGCGGCCGCAATGGACTTGGCAACGGCTGTGGCGACGCGGTTGCTGTTGCCGACGATGAAGTTGTCAAAGGTATAATCTTTATTTAAATTATTATTATATGGGATTTCATCAGGTCTTACCGGGACGGCTTCTTTTACAACCGGCATCGCTGACGTATTGTCATCACCGATTGGCAATTCGGGCTGGACCCATTCTGTCTGCCCTGCAGGAACGGATTGGCTGTCCTTGACCGGGGGTTCGGCCGGTGCCACAGCCGGAGCTGCAGCCGGCTTGGACGGCAGGATAATGGTTTCAGCGACAGCTTCGGCCTGGCTTTCCGGGGCGGGCTTTTTTTCCTGGCTGGTGATCAGCTGGACCCGTGTCGGGCGGCCGATGGCGTCTTGGGCGACGGTTTCCAGGATGTCCGTATACTTTTTGCTGACATAGTCGCGGAGAAAATTGGTCATCGTGTCCAATATGAGGAGATTCTCTTCTTCGGAATAAGAGTAGGGAATGATGTTGCCTTCAAACCAGTTGGTAAAAATCTCTTTGGGCAAGACTTGTTTCAGGTTAGCCAGCATTTTTTCCCATAAGCTGAGCAGGTCCATAATAATCCTTCCAATCTGTGCGTAAAATTGTGCGTAAAATAGAGTGTACCATATAACGTGTATATGTGTATAGTCTGAATTGTGGATAACGTGGATAAATGAGGCACAAAAAGGCGGAAAGACGATAATCATCGAATTTCCGGTTTCTTTTCCACTTATCCACAAAATGTGGATAGATTGTTGACAACTTATTTATCTATCCACATTTTACAACAAAAGCGAAATTAAGGGAAGAAAATTTTCATGGAATACTTATACAGAAGGTATACTCAAAAGGCATAATGCCTGAAAAATAGGACTTGACAGCTTGTGGTTCGCTTACTATAATTAACCTGTTATGGTGTAAATTCATTTACTGTCAATGACGACAAAGGAGGTGTCTAGCTTGAAACAGACATATCAGCCGAATACATTGTGGAGAAAGAGAACTCACGGCTTCCGCGAAAGAATGAAGACGAAAGGCGGCCGCATGGTTTTGAAAAAACGCCGCATGAAAGGCAGAAAGAAACTCTCTGCTTAATTATTACGAGATAAACAGAAAAGTTCCGGATGGCGGAATTTTTCTGTTTTTCTGGCATTTTTAGGACAATTACGTATGTATGAACTAACAAAAGAGCAACGGCTGTGCAAAAATCGTGAATACCAGCTCGTATACCGCCGCGGCAAGTCGTATGTCAACCGCCGTGTCGTCCTGTACGTCCTGCCGCGTTCGCCAAAACAGCCGACCCGGATTGGTTTCGTAACGGGTAAGAAAATCGGTTGCGCCGTCGAACGCAACCGCTGCCGCCGCCTGATGAAGGAAGTCTATCGTCTGCATCAGTTTGATTTGCGCGATGGTTTCGACCTGGTCCTCATCGGCCGAAGCAGTTTAAAATATGCCGGATACAAAGAAGCGGAACACAGCATCCTGCAGTTATTCCGGCATGCCAGGGTATTGAAGAAGAAGTGATGACACATGAAACGGTGTTTCATAGCCCTTATCCGGTTTTACCAGTTGTTCATATCGCCCCTTCACCGGCCGTGCTGCCGGTTTTATCCGACTTGTTCTGCTTATGCCATCGAGGCTTTGCAGAAGTACGGTGCTGTCAGAGGGAGTTATTTGGCACTAAGGCGCATTTTAAAATGCCATCCCTTTCACAAAGGCGGATATGATCCGGTACCGTAGATCCCTATTTTTACAACCGAACAGGAGTTGAGCGTATTGGGCTTTTTCAGTGGAATAATGGATGTCCTCAGCGGTATTATGACGACATTCATGAATTACTGTTATGCATTTACCCAGAATGTAGGCTATCCGAGCTATGGCGTTGCCATTATCATGCTTACCTTGATCATCAAACTGGTTCTGGCTCCGCTTACGGCTAAACAGATCCGTTCCATGGAAGGCATGCAGACCTTGCAGCCTAAGATCAAAGAATTACAGAAGAAATATAAGGGCAATCAGAAAAAGATGCAGGAAGAAATGACCAAACTGTATCGGGAAATGGGCGTCAACCCCTTGTCGGGCTGCCTGCCGATCCTCATCCAGATGCCATTCCTCATCTCTATTTTCTATGCTCTCCGGGAATATCCCTATGACCCTGCTTTTGAAAGCTTTTTATGGCTTCCCAGCCTGGGCCAGCCGGACCCCACATATATCATGCCGATACTGTCGGCGGTTTCGACTTATTTCATCCAGAACCAGATGTCCGGTGCGCAGGTAACGGCTTCGGATGCGCAGGCCAAGCAGCAGAAAATCATGAAGATCGTCATGCCGTTATTCATCGGCTGGATCAGTTTGAATTTCCCCAGCGGCCTGGTCATTTACTGGGTTGTTTCTAACGTATTCCAGTGGGCACAGCAGTTCCTCATGACCCACCTCAAGAAAAAAGGAGCACGATCAGAAGCATGAGTACCATCGAAACTACAGGAAAAACGATTGAAGATGCCGTCCGTTCCGGTCTGGTACGCCTCGGCAGAATGAAAGAAGAAGTCGACATCGAAGTCTTGGAAGAACCGAAAAGCGGCTTTTTCGGGTTTGGCAGCAAGCCGGCTAAAGTACGCATCACCGAAAAAGAAGGCGTACCCGTCGTCCCGACGATGGAAGACCAGCCGGAAGAAGCTGAAAAAACAGCGGCACCGGCAGCTCCTGAACAGGTTGACAGCGTAGAAGCTGAAAGCCTTCCTCAGGAAGATACGGCTTCTGTTGCAGCTGAAACTGTATCTGAAGACGCAGCTGAAGCAGCCTTTACGGCAGAAGAAGCAGCGGCCAAGGCCAAAGCGTTCCTTCAGGAAGTGCTCAAGAACATGGGCATCGATGTCGTCATTGAAAAGATGATCAAGTCCGATAAGGTCATGCTTCATCTCCATGGCAAGAACCTGGGCATCCTCATCGGCAAACACGGTCAGACCCTGGACGCCCTCCAGTACCTGACCAACTTGACGACGAACCAGGGGGAAACGACGCGTCATTTCATCATGCTCGACGTGGAAAATTATCGTCATCGCCGTGAAGAAACGTTGAAACAGCTGGCTATCCGCCTGGCGAATCGCGTCAAAAAGAGTGGCGACCGCGTTGTCTTAGAACCGATGAACGGCTATGAACGCAAAATCATCCACGTGACCTTGCAGAATGATCCCCAGGTCCGCACGGAAAGTGAAGGCCAGGATCCCTATCGCCACGTCGTCATTTATAGTCAGGAATAAGTATTTAGTTTTTAGTATGGATTTGTATAAGGAGCTGTCACATCGAGACAGCTCCTTTTAGAATATGAAAGGAGTATTGCCATATGTACGATACGACCGATACGATTGCGGCCATTGCGACTCCTTTAGGGGAAAGCGGCATCGGTGTCATCCGTGTCAGCGGCAGCCATGCTTATGATGTCGGCGATGCTATTTTCCGCAGCTCTTCGGGAAAACCCCTGGCCCAGCGCCGGGACCGCTCTATCCAATATGGACTCATCGCTGCCGATGACGGCCGCCCTGTCGATGAAGTGCTGCTGCTCATCATGAAGGGGCCTCATTCCTATACGGCGGAAGACGTACTGGAAATCCAGTGTCACGGCGGCCGCAAGGCCTTGGAAGAAATCCTCGGCCTGGTCTTGTCCCATGGTGCCCGCATGGCCAATCCCGGAGAATTTACGCAGCGGGCTTTTATCAACGGCCGCATCGACCTGGCCCAGGCCGAAGCCGTCATGGATGTCATCCAGGCCAAGAGCCGCCAGGGCCTGACCAGTGCCGTCAATCAGCTTGAAGGTCGGTTGTCTAAGGTCATCGGGGCCATGCGCCAGGACTTGACGGATTTCATTACCCGTCTGGAAGTGACGATCGATTATCCCGAAGAAGACCTGGAAGATATTACCGTCCCTGACGTGGCCGGAGCCATCCGCAAACAGCTGGCGGCTCTGGACGATATGCTGGAAGCTTCTCATGATGGCCGCATCATCCGCGACGGCGTCATGGCCGCTATTGCCGGCACGCCGAATGCCGGCAAGTCGAGTCTGCTGAACCGCCTGCTCCAGGAAGACCGGGCTATTGTCACTGATGTGCCGGGGACGACGCGGGATGTCCTGGAAGAATGGATTTCCCTCAAAGGGGTCCCGGTCTGCCTCGTCGATACGGCAGGCATCCGGGAAACTGATGATACCGTTGAAAAAATCGGCGTCACCAAGGCCAAGGCCTACATGGACAAAGCCGATATCATCCTGGTCGTCATCGACAGCTCGCGGCCCCTTTCCGACGAAGACCGGACAATCCTGGAAGACACGAAGGACCGCAACGTCCTCATCGTACTCAATAAAAGCGACCTGACACCTGTCGTCGCAGAAAGCGACCTGGAAAGTTATGGACATCCCGTCCTGACCTTGTCGGCCAATACCGGGAAAGGGCTGGAAGCCCTGAAAGAACAACTCCTCTCGCTGGCTTTGTCCCATGCGGATACGGCCGGCAGTGCCCTGCTCACCAACACGCGCCATATCGAACTGGTGCGCCAGAGCCGGGAAGCTTTGAAACGGGCCCTCGATACGATCGAAGCGGGTATGCCTGTCGACTGTGCTGTCGTCGACCTGCGCGAAGCCTGGGACCTTTTGGGCTCGATTACTGGCGATACCGTCCACGACGATATGGTCGAAGAAATATTCAGCCGATTCTGTTTAGGTAAATAAA
>CABMPA010000133.1 GCA_902388315.1 uncultured Megasphaera sp.
TGTCCGGCGACACGAAGATATCACCTTTTTCCCTGGCGCTCTCGACGATGGAAAACTCCCCATACGGCGGCCTGTCTCCGGTCGTCGTGACGACCTTCAGGATGGCCGAGCGTGCAGGCGCCTTGTCCTCCAGATCATCGCGGAAAGCAGCCAGGTCTGCCGGGGACCCCTGGGCCAGGATTTCCACGTAAGAACCCTTATTGCAGACCGTCCCGTAAATGGCATGAGCTGTTGCAATGCGGCTGACAAAGGGCCGGAAACCGACACCCTGGACGATGCCAAAGACGCAAATCCGTTCAGTACGCATCTTATCCCCTCCCGGATACGGCAAAATGCGGGAAATCAATGTACTGGCCATGGAAATTCGGCAAAGCCCGGCGGAAATAAGCGTCACCGAGGATGACGTCGAACTGGTCATTATCGGCCAGGCGGCGCAGGTCGTCTTCTTCCCGGAGCTGTACATAGTCCGTTGACGGCTGTCCCGGAAGGGCCATGAACCACGAAGCCGTCGTCACATAAGCAGCTCCCGCTTCTTCGGCCATAGCTGCCATAGCCGAGGCGGCCACGTGCTGATGGATGATGAGAACGTTCTTGCCGGCAAAGAGATTATCGTCAAAATCGACGACCGCATCGAGGCCAAAGTAATGGAGCTCATAAGGCGTCCCAAAGGTCTTCTTCAAATACTGGGCCGCTTTCAAGCCGGCCGGCGATACGACGAGATTGAGAGAGGCTTTGCCAGCTTTACGGTAATCATCGATTTCATCGAATAAGAGTATCTGCTGCCAGCCGTCTTCGACTAAGGACTGGCTGATCCAGTCGATATCGCCGGGATGCATCAGTTCCAGCGGAACGGCGCCGAGAACGCCGACCGTATCGGCCTCGGCCTGCTGCGACGGGTCGGCCAGGACAGGGAACAAGGCTTCATAGGCTTTTTCGATGCCCTTGTCGTAGTAATCCATGCCTGTCGTATCGACAGTGACGACGGGTATAGACAGCTTTTTTTCCGCCATGTGCTTCAAGGCCCTATAGTCCGTGCCGATGACGGAAGGGACCGGTGTCCCGACGATGGCGGCAAAGTCAGCATCAATCGTTTCGGCGGCCTGGCAGAGTTTGTCGACCAGGCGGTCGTCACGGCCCAGGATAGCGTCCATATCGCGCAGACCCGCGCTGAAGACGGCGCTCTTTTTGCCGCTGAACCAGCGCGGTTCATCAAAACCGCAGATATTGCCGGCACAGCCGCCGGCGTCACAGATGACGACGATACCGTTCAGTCCGTAGAGGACGGCGGCCGCGCCGGAATCGTCCGGTGCAAAGGGTGAGATATATTTCCATAAACCTTTCATGGATGTTTCCTTTCCGACAAAGCCTGATCCAGTCCTTGTAACAGGGAAATAACTCCGGCATAACCGAAGGGCTGGATATCTTCATCCCAAGCGAGATGGGCGGCCTGTTCATGATAATATGCGGCATCCTTGCCGATAGTGACGTCGACTGGATGCTCCTGTCCCTGGTAATAGAGCATGGACGGCGACAAATTCGAGTAAACTTCTGTATCCGGGCTCAGCTGGACCAGATGGCGGAGATAGACGAAATCATCAGGTCCCAGGTTGGCGTAGATTTCGCGGACGACGAAACCATACCGTGTCAGGGCCAGCGCCATTTCAAAAGCATTGCCGTTCTGCATCTCGCCGATGGCAACCGTCGTGCCGCTGTATTTTTCCCGTACAGCCTGGACAACGGCCTGTGCCCGTTCATGCCAGGAACGGTCATCAATTTCTGTATCCAGTACCTTCGCCAGGGCCTGGTACTGCTTATGAATCTGAGCGACCTGATAAAGCCGGGTCAGCTCGATACTGGGAATCCCCAGGCGCTTTTCCATATCCTGGGCAGCCAGGCGCGATTCCGGATTGAGGACCAGATTGACATTAGCCTGGGACATGGCCTTATAGGCCGCAAAATCGGGACAGCGTGAAATCTCATTGATCTGATTAAAGCCGACGCCTCTCAATATATCGTACAACTCGCAGTCGTCCTGCAAGGGCGCGAAGTAACCTAAGAGGTTGACCGTCCGGCGGCGGCGCGGCTGTTTTTCCAGCAGCGAATAAATAGCCCGGCGGACATCGACCATCGGCGGCTTGCGGCCTTCCCGTGTCAGGGCATACATATAGCAGGGTACGACGGGCAGGCCCGCTTCTTTTTCGGCTTTTCGGCAGACCCGTTCCATATCCGTCCCCAGCAGGGCGTCGACACAGGTCATGCAAATCATGACGACCGACGGCTTTTCGGCCAGGCTGTCGACGACTTCGCAGACGGCCTGGGGAATTTTTTTCAGATGGCGGCCCGTGACGATATCCGTTTCATCCATGATATAGAAGAAGAAACGGTCACTGTACCCGCCCATCTCGCTGAGGATGGTCGTATTGCGGCCACAGCAGCCAGGTCCGACCAGGAGCATGACCGAGCCGGGAATAGACAGGCCTGCCCGTTTGACGCCGAAGCCCTGGGCCCCAGGTGAGTTAAAGGCCAGGGCAGCCGGTGAATTATAAATGAGATGCGTCGACGTAATGAGCTCAGCCGGAATATCGTCGCGGCCGCGCGCCACTAAGTCCTGCACCGTAATGGCATAAGGTTTTCTTTCTGTCATAATCATTCCTTATCTTGTAATAATTTTTGAGCCAAATCGAGGAAGATACGGCTGATAGGCAGGTCCGGATTGCCTTCGATGACGGTCTGGCCCAAGTCTTCATAATGGTTGATTTCGTCACTGCGGGGAACATCGCCGACGATAGATAAGTGAGCTTTTTCAGCAAAAGCCCGGACCTTGGCTTCTTCGTCAGGGACATTGCGGCGGTTGAGGATGATGCCCCGTACTTTGGCATAGCTGCGGTCAGCAAAATTAGACACAGCTGTATTGATATTATTCGCCGCATAGAGGGCCATCTTTTCGCCAGATGTAACGATGAGGACCTGTTCCGCATAGCCTTCGCGAATCGGTGCTGCAAATCCGCCGCAGACGACGTCGCCGAGGACATCGTACAAGACCACATCGGGCTCATATTTTTCAAAGAGGCCTAAATCTTCCAACAGTGAAAAAGTAGCGATGATGCCCCGGCCGGCACAACCCAGCCCCGGTGTCGGGCCGCCCGTTTCAATACAGAGGACGCCGCCATAGCCGACGCGGGAAATATCCTCGATACATTCCGGATCTTCGTCGTGTTCCCGCAGATAGTTCATGACCGGCTGGACGGGGTGGCCGCCGAGCAGGTTGAACGTCGAATCGGCTTTAGGGTCACAGCCTATCTGTATAACTTTCTTACCTAAATAAGCAAAGGCAGCGGCCAGATTACTGGTCATCGTCGATTTCCCGATGCCGCCCTTGCCGTAAATTGCAATTTTCAGCATACACGCCTCCTACTGCGGCATAGGCGGGTAAATCGTCTTGGTGCTGACGTCGGGGAGCATCCCTAATTTTCCCGACAAGGCACTGATGACGTCCTGCGGAGCATCGACGATGAGACTGATGACATTGATGTCCTTATCCTTATAAGGGATACCCATGCGGCCGACGACGTACTGGCCATATTCATGCAGGATTTCGTTCAATTTAGCCGATTCCTGGCGATTCCCTACGATGATACCGATTAAAGCGACTCTCGTTTCCATATTCATACCTCCTAAAGAAAAAGGCGCTGTCTATGAAGACAGCGCCTTTTGAGTTTTTAGTTTTTAGTTTGCAGTTTTTAGTGGATGGCTGAAAGTTTAAAACCATCTTCTATAAACTACAAACTTTATACTACAAACTATAATCAAAAGGGACCGTGCATAGCGGCAAAAGCATGCGACAGTCCCTTCGGATAATAGTGCTTTCGCCTCGTCTGCGCAGTCAAGTCTTTGCAGAGGAGCACGGCTGCTTCATAGATGAAGTTTTCCGTCAGGCAACCCTTACGGAGCACTTATTTACCCTATTATTATAACAGATTTAGTCTACTTTGGCGAACAAATTACTCATTTTTCCCAGCTAAGAAAGCGCGGTACTTTTCATTGAATGTAGCCTTGTTCAATTCCTTTTCCCAGCAGGCGACGACAACCGTAGCCATACAGTTACCACAAACATTGCAGATAGTGCGTATCATATCGAGGAGTCGGTCGATACCGAGGAGGATAGCTACGCCTTCCGTGGGCAGATTAAAAGCTGCAGCCGTCGCTGCAACGACGATGATGCCGGCACCGGGAACGCCGGCAATACCCTTGGTGGACAGCATGAGCGTGACCATGACCAGCAGCTGCTGCTCAATGGGCATCTGGATACCGTAGAGCTGGGCAATGAATAAGATGCCCGCCGAACTGTACAGCGTCGAGCCGTCGAGGTTGAAGGAATAGCCCGTCGGCATGACGAAGGTGACAACCGTTTTGGGGACGCCTAATTCTTCCAGGCGCTTCATAGCACCGGGCAGGGCCGCTTCACTGCTGGCCGTCGAAAAGGCCAGGAATAGGATGTCTTTCAAAGCCCGGATGACGTGGAAGAAGTTAATCCCCGTAAAGGTACTGGCAATGAGGGCGACGACAATGATGAACAGCGCCGTCGCTCCGGCAACGGATATAATGAGCTTGCCCAAAGGAATGAGCATCGCAATCCCATAACTGCCGACAGTATAGGCAATCATGGCAAAGACGCCGATAGGCGCGAAGTGCATGACGTAACCTGTCACTTTAAACATGGCTTCAGCCACACTCTGGCAGATATCGACGATGGTTTCGCCCTTTCCGCCGATATGAGCGACAGCGACGCCAAAGAAACAGGCAAAGAAAATAATCTGCAACATGTCCTGCCGGGCCATGGCATCGACGATATTCGTCGGGATAATATGGACGGCATAATCGACGAGGTCGACACTATGCTGGCTGGCTGCGGCAGCATTGGAAGCGTTGGCAGCGGATGCTGACAAGGTGACACCCACGCCGGGTTCTGCGATATTCATGAACAACAAACCGATGGCCAGGGCAATGGTCGTAGCGAACTCGAACCAAATAATGGCCTTGCCGCCTAAGCGGCCGAGCTTTTTAAAATCGCCCGTACCGGCAATCCCCATGACCAGGGTACTGAAGATGAGGGGCACGACGATCATCTTGATCATGCGCAAGAAAGCATCGCCGAAAGGTTTCAGCTTATCGCCGAAATCGGGAAACAAATAGCCGACCAGGGCACCGAGGGCCAGGCCGATCAAAATCTGGGAACTCAAGCCAATTTTTCTTTTCAAGGCTGTATCTCCTTTTCTCTGATAATAAAAAAACAGCAGACAAATAAAATTGTATGCTATTTTTCCCATTTACACAAGGTTTAATGCGTATCTTTTCATCACAAAAAGATAACTTCTTGACACAGCGGGTACAGCCTTCTATAGTATACATAAAAGAAGAACAGGAGTTGAGCTTATGATTTGTCCCAAATGTGGTACGGAACTGCGCGACGGCGTCCTCATGTGCCCGATTTGCGGCACTAAACAGGAAGTACCACCGCCAGTCCCGCCTAAAAATATACAAAATAACCCGAAAATCTTTACTAAGACTCGGGTTATTAGTGTCATCATCATTGCAGCCTTTATCATTATCGGCTTATGCAAGGTGTTCTTATTCAAATGATTGTTAGATGCGGGAAATGACAGCATCATCGTCAATGAAAATGCCGTTGTTTCCCATATCACCGGAAAAACGGTCTGTTTCCACTG
>CABMPA010000134.1 GCA_902388315.1 uncultured Megasphaera sp.
CAGGGCGGTCAGGATGGATACGAGGCGGAGCAGGGAGCGGGAAATAAAATAATCCCGGTCGCTGCCGGGATTATATATTTCCTCGCGGGATGCCCATTCAGGGAGCTTCATGGACAGGCCTCCTTAATGCTGGGCCGGCGTATCGAAAGAGGGCCGGGATGGCAGGAGCGATGCGATGATTTTGAAGATGATGATGAGCAGGGCCGTGCCGACGATGGCCGAAATGATGTAGCCAGCGGCGTCGGGCAGGCCGGCGATGGCGTAATCCGGCATGAGGGCATCGAAGGAAAAGCCATTTTCCATCCCTGCCGGCGTATAGCCCAGGGCAGAGCCGAAGAAATCCGTTTCAGCCAGTTCTTCTGCATCCCATTCGCCCCAGGCCGTGCCAGCGGCTAGCAGGCCGAGCGGTGTAGCGACGATGAGGGCGGCCAGGAGGCCGAAAAGGGACTTGCTGGACGAAGGCTGTTCTTTGGCCTGGAACAGGTCCGGCGATGTCTTGCGGAGATAAGCCAGGACGCCCGTCGTGAAGACGACTTCAGCCAGGCCGAACAAGGTGAGGTGGCCGATCATCATGGCCGGAATGGAAATCCATAACGGATAAGGGCAGTACAGGGCCTGACCGGCAGCGTCCGTGAACAGAAGCGGCTGGATGCCGAATTCGACGGCGGCGCAGAAGGCAGCCGCGTTAATGCCGATATACGAGCCGATGCCGGCTGCTACCGTTTCCGACGAGACGACTTTCTTCAGGCCTTGATAGATGAAATAGCCCGTAAAAGGCAGGACGAAGGCCATATTGAAACAGTTGGCGCCGAAAGCCAGGATACCGCCGTCGCCAAAGAACAGGGCCTGGATGAGCAGGGCCACGCTGACCGCCAGACAGGCCGCATAGGGACCGAAGAGGATGGCGATGAGCGTACCGCCGACAGCATGCCCTGTCGTACCGCCCGGCAGGGGGATGTTGAACATCATGGCCAGGAAGGAGAACGCCGCGGCAATGCCCAGGAGCGGCAGCTTTTCACGGGGCACCGTTTCCCGGACTTTGTGGATAGACAGTAACCAGATAGGGACCATGACGGCGCCGAGGACACCGCACGTCGAAGGACTCAGATAATTTTCAGGTATATGCATAGAAAAAGCCTCTTTTCTTTCCAGATTTTGTGATACTACCTTATTTTACTAAAGAAAAGAAGGCGATATAAGCCCATGGGGGGGATAAAAATTAAATTATTCAGGGATTTCCCGTCTTCCTGACGCCCTTGCAGGTACTCGATGGCGCTATCCAGGCTATGGTATAATAGAAGAGAACGTATTTTGTGCGCCAAAAGAAGGTGAAATGTATGCATTGGGAAATGCCGATTGGCATCGACAACTTTGGGGAATTACGCCGGGGCCATTATTACTTTGTCGATAAAACAGCTTTTATCCAGCAGTTGATTGATGGTCATAGTAAAGTCACGCTGCTGACACGGCCACGGCGTTTTGGCAAGACCTTGACGCTGAGTATGGCAGATTGGTTCTTTTCTATCGAAAAAGAAGCACAGAGCCGCCATCTTTTTGAAGGGCTGGCCATTGAACAGGTCGGTCCTGAATATATGGAACACCGGGGCCAATATCCCGTTGTCTTTCTTTCTTTGAAAGACTTGAAGAACCTGACGTGCGACGCTATCTTTGATTCTTTTCGGACCTTAATCCGCAACTGGTATACGGCACATGCCTATTTAGGGGAGTCGGAACGGTTCGATCCCGATGTACGCACGCGATTCCTCGCATTGAAGCGAGGAAAGGCTGGAGCTGGGGAAATGGCTGGTTCGCTGGCCTTGTTGCTACAGATGCTGCATGATTATTATGGGAAAAAGGTCATTCTCTTGTTGGATGAATATGATGCACCGATTCAGCAGGCCTGGGAATGTGGCTTTTATAAAGAGTGTATTTCTTTTATGAAACAACTGATGGGCAGTGCCTTGAAAGGCAATGACGATTTGGATTTTGCTATCCTGACCGGCGTCTTGCGGGTGGCCAAGGAAAGTATTTTCAGTGATTTGAATAATCTGGATGTCTGTTCTGTCCTCAGTACCCGCTATGATGATGTCATTGGCTTTACGCCAGGGGAAGTAACAAAAATGGCTGCTGATTTACAGCAGGAGTCACAGCTTCCAGACATAAAGGCGTGGTATGATGGCTATCGTTTTGGCCATGTTGAAATATATAATCCCTGGTCCGTCATTCATTTTTTCCGCAATCAGATGGTGGGGGATTATTGGGTCAATACGTCTGGCAACAGCCTTATTCGGGAAATGCTCCGTCACATTACGCCGGAAACGGTGGAAAATCTGACGACCCTACTTTATGGGGAAAGTGTCACCGTATTGGTACGGGAAGGCGTGATTTACGAAGATATCGGTCAGGATGAAGATGCTTTGTACACTATGCTCTTGACTACGGGCTATTTGACGGCTCAGAGCTGGACCCGGGGGATCGGAGGATTGCGTTGCAGACTGGTCATTCCCAATCGGGAAATCCAAGATGTTTACCGTATTGAAATCCTGGACAGAGCCAGTGCCGGCCTTTCGATACATCGATTAGACTCATTGCTCAGCGATTTAGTAGAAGGTCATGGAACGGCTTTTGCAGATAAATTAGAAAGATACCTCTGTCAATATGCCAGTATTTATGATACGGCCAATAAAGAAAGCTTTTACCATGGCTTCCTGCTCGGGATGACGGCGTTAGTTGTTTCTGATTACGTCGTAGAATCGAATCGGGAAAGCGGGTATGGCCGTTTTGATATGGCACTTATTCCTAAAGAGAAGCAGCGAGCTGGCGTCATTATGGAATTCAAGGTAGCTTCGCAGGAAAGTGAACTAGAAAAGAAAGCCCAGGAAGCGTTGCAACAGATCTTGAAACGACAGTATGCTGCTGAATTCCAAAAGCAGGGAGTTCCCCATCTATGGCTGTATGGTATTGCCTTTTATGGGAAAAAGGTATGCGTTAAGACAGATTTTTCAAGTAGAAAGTGAGTACAAGTGATGATTGATTTCCATGATATTCTGGACCGCGTCAACTACCGCCACTTATAGAAGTGGCGGCTTGTAAGTCGGAATTGCATAGGTTCTAACGGCATCCAAGATGTCTCCCTCAATCCGCCTACATCATCGGGTGGCTGACAACACCCGTTTTACCAAGGAGTTTACTCCGAGGTAATTGTTATTCGTTCGTAGTGAGGATTGTTGTCCCCAGAAATCCACATCGTCCCGAGAAGCTGGATATTCATGGCTCCAATACGGTCGTCGTTGGATTCGTATCCGCACTGGCAACTGTACAGGTGCTTATGGTGGTCGCGGTTCGCCTTGCGGATAGTACCGCATTTCGGGCAACGCTGGGAGGTATACTTCGCAGACACTTTCAGGACTTCCGAACGGTTCTCGTGAGCCTTGTATGTCAGAAATTGCTCCAACTGGTAAAAACTCCAGCTCCGCAAATCGTAGTTCTGTTTCGTGGTTCTGGAAAGATTGCTTTCCTCGAAGCTGACACCAGTAAGGTCCTCGAGTACGAAAAGCGTATCCTTGCCGTATTTCTGTACGAGTGTCTTAGATAGCTGATGATTCACATCAGACATCCAACGGTTCTCTCGTCCAGAGACAGCTTTGAGTTTACGCTTTGCTGATTTTGTTCCTTTGGACTGGAGCTGTCTGCGTACTTCTTGGAACTTATGGCGTTTGGTGGCAATCTTTTTGCCAGAGACGAACTCCGTCTTGCCTTGCTCGTCATAGCTGACTGCAAGGAAACGAAGTCCGCGGTCGATGCCGACGACATGGCGGACGTTCTCCTTCTGGAAATCCTCGACCGCCTTGGTGACAGGGATATGTAGATACCACAATCCTCTTAGTTCGATCAGTTTGGCAGTACCAAGTTGATAGGAGCCATCAAGGTATCCAGCGAAATGTTCGCCATCAAAACTACACTTGGTTCTTTTGCCGAGCGTATTGATGGACAGGGCTTGCCCGTCATCTATAAAGCTGTAATCTCGGTTACGGACTAAGTCAGCCTGTGGACGGCGAAAGAGTATAGGTTTCCAGAGCCATTCCAGGGTCTTAGGGATACGTTGCCAGTTGCCATCCTCATCCTTGTATCTGTATGGCTTTCGGAATAACTGTTGTTTGACCGTCTTGTATCTGGCAATCGTAGTCTCAATGCAGGACTGGGCCAGCTGTGATTTCAAGCCGAATAAGCTACGAAGGTCGCCATACAGATCTTTGTTGAGGTTTTGGTAAGCCAAGTCGAACTGATTGTCAAAGATATATCTGGACACGAAGTTGCAAGCCTGACGGTATTGCTCTGTCATTTGACGGAATAACACTTCTTGTTCAGGAGTAACATGTATACGAAGTTTTATCGTTTTGGTTAGGTTGGACATTTTCTCACCTGCCTTTCAAAAATGTATATTACTTCATCAAAAATATTCTACTATAGTTTTTGCTGAAATTCTAGTTAATAAGAAAGTGAGGTGAGGCGGGCATTCCTCTCCGACCTAAGAGGTCGGAGTATCCTGCCCGCATTTTAGATGAATCAAAACCAGCGGATCAACTTTGATAAAGTATTTCAGCGCATGGCCCGGCGCTGGAAGCAGGACGGCGTCAAGCCGCGCATCCTGCTCCATTCCTGCTGCGGCCCGTGCAGTACGGCCGTCCTGGACCGTCTGACCGGCGTGGCCGATGTGACGGTCTACTATTTCAACCCCAACATCCATCCAGAAGCGGAATATCGGCGGCGGGAACTCGTCCAGAAACAGTTCATCGAAGCCTATAACGAAAAGACGGGACACGACGTCCAGTTCCTGGCCGCACCTTACGAACCAGATACGTATTTCGAAGCCGTCAAAGGCCTGGAAGACGAACCCGAAGGCGGCGCCCGCTGCCGCGTCTGCTTCATCCAGCGCATGAAAGCGACAGCCGAAAAAATGCAGGAACTGGGTTATGACTACTTTACGACGACCTTGACCGTCAGTCCCCATAAAAATTCCCAGGTCATCAACGAAGTCGGCCGGGACATCGAAGACCAGTACGGCTACGCTTACTTGCCGACGGACTTCAAGAAGAACAACGGCTTCCTCACGTCGACGAAAATGACCGAAGCCTACCATCTCTACCGCCAGCCCTATTGCGGCTGCATCTTCGGCGCCCGCGACCAGGGCCTGGACTTAGAAAAAATCCGCCAGGACGCCGAAGCCTTTCTAGCGGAACATAAGTAGGGAACTGCGGGCCGTCAGGCCCTAAATTCGACGAACGACCTACGACGAACGGTTCTACGGCCGGCCGCAGGTCACAAAAAAACACACGGCCTATGGCCTTGTGCGTAGGGGCTCGCACGTGCCTTTTCAGCCCGTCGGGTCATGACTGTAAGGAATGGCAAGACGGCTGCTGAAACGGACCGCAGTAGAGGGCGAGTCCGCTAGGGAGATTTCATCACAGCCCAGTCTGGTATAATGGCAGGTTTTTATGAGTCACAAACAACGAGCCACGGCCTTTTCCTCGAGGCGGCCTGCGAACTGCGGTCTGCGAACTGCGGGCCGTCAGGCCCTAAATTCGACGAACGACCTACGATGAACGGCTTTACGCCCGGCCCCCACATTAACAGTTCCTTAAATATTTGGGGATTTGTTCAAAAACGATTAGAAAACGATTAAGTTTTTCAGAACCGTCCTTTTTCTGTTGTATCATGGA
>CABMPA010000135.1 GCA_902388315.1 uncultured Megasphaera sp.
GTCACCGGCGAGGGCTTCGGCATTGGAGCTGCGGGCCGCTTCCAGGATCTGGCTCAAAGGCAGGCCGCTGAAGGCAGCGAGTTTCGGGTATTCGTCATAGAGATGGGGGACCGTGACGTCGTCGGGCCAGTTTTCGACGGAAACGAACTGGACGACTTTGTCCTGCGGGCCTTCCTGGTGTTCCTGGGTCTGGGCGTGCATGTCTGTCGTACCGACGGCGACGATCGGCGTGCGGCCGTAGTTGACGACGTTGCCCTGTTTGTCCAGGCGTTTGCCAAGGGATTCGGCCAGGAGCTGGATGTACCATTCGGACAGGGATTTCAGGTTGTCCGCATAGGGCATGAGGACTTCCAGGTCGCGGCCATGATTCTTGCCGGCCAGGAATTTGAGGACGCTGTTGAGGAGGGCCGGGTTCTGCCAAATATCCGGGTTCTGGCAGGCGTGGTCCATGTCGCGGGCGCCGTCGAGGAACTGGCGGATGTCAAAACCCGTGAGGGCACCGACGATGAGGCCGACTTCGGAAAAGACGCTGAAACGGCCGCCGACGCCATCGGGAACGTAGAAGATGGGCCAGCCCGATTTCTTGGCCAGGCCGTGGAGCAGCGTTTCCTTTTCGCCGTCGTGAGGGTCCGTAACGGCTACGGTTTCCAGGGCGATGCCGGCGTCGTTCATGGCCTGTTTGAGAACCATATAGTTGGACATGGGTTCAATGGTCGAACCCGATTTGGAGATGACGACGGCCATGACCGTGTAGTTCGGCTTGGTGTGGCTGTCGGCCTTGAGGAAATGGATGAGGCCCGTCATCTTATGGGAGTCGACGTTGTTGCCGGCAAAGAAGGCTTTCGGGAAACCTTTGCGTTCTTCCGTACTCTTGAGGTTCCAGAATTCACCGCACTGGACGTCGAAGAGGACCTTGCCGCCGAGATAGGAGCCGCCGATGCCGAGGAATACGACGGCGTCTACGCGGTTGCGCGTCGTCCGCGCCAGTTCTTCCAGGGCAAAGATGCGTTCCGGGCTGTTGATGTTGCCGTCTTCGATGTACGGCAGCTGCGGAAAGAGGACTTCTTCCGGTTCACCGTCTTTCGAGAGATGGCCCGGCATGATACCGGTTTTGCGCATATTCATAACGGCTTCGTGAGCCTGGGTATAAACGGGTTCAAAAGCTTTGACTTCTTCTTCCGTGACGGCCTTGGGACCATAAAGGTTGGTTACGTCAAAAGTGAATCCAGAACGTAATTTTAATTGGGTCATGTAAGTTCCCTACCTTTCGATAGAATAATGTCTTATTCACGTATAAGGTCATTATAGCACAAAACGGGGCGCACGGGCTACCTCCTGGACGACGAAGGGCCCGATGTGAAAAGGCGCTGTCACATGAAGACAGCGCCTTTTGAGTTTGAAGTTGAAAGTTTGATGTTTGATGTAGATAGGGCAAAACCTTTCATGCAACATCCCCTACTATACAATCCATGGGATTCCCGCAAGCGGGCCGCCTTCACAGGCGGCCCCTACGAGGCGAACTAGGATTTGGCAATCAAAAATGGAGCATGGATTTGAGGAAGTTCTGGGTCCGTTCGTTCTGCGGGTGTTCAAAGACGTCTTCCGGTTTGCCTTGTTCCTGGATGATGCCGTCGGCCATGAAGATGACCCGGTCGGCGACTTCTTTGGCGAAGGCCATTTCGTGGGTGACGATGACCATGGTCATGTGTTCGTCGGCGAGCTGTTTGATGGTCCGCAGGACTTCGCCGGTCAGTTCCGGGTCCAGGGCACTCGTCGGTTCGTCGAAGAGCATGATATCCGGGTCCATGGCCAGAGCGCGGGCGATGGCCACACGCTGCTGCTGGCCGCCGGAGAGGCGCGACGGATAGGCATCGCGTTTATCCCAGAGGCCGACTTTTTTCAGGAGTTCTTCGGCTTTGGGCATGATTTCTTCGGTCTTCATCTTCTTGACAATGCGCGGCGCTTCCAGGATGTTGTCCAGGACGGTCATGTGCGGGAAGAGGTTGAAGTGCTGGAAGCACATGCCCATGCGGCGGCAGATGGCCCGGACGTCGGCTGCCGGGGCGTAGACGGCGCGGTTGCTCCCTTCGGGCGTGCTGACCATGGTCTGGCCGTCGACGACGATGGAGCCGCTGTTAATCGTTTCCAGCTGGCAGAGACAGCGCAGGAAGGTACTCTTGCCGCTGCCCGACGGGCCGATGATGGAAATGACTTCCCCCGTTTCAACGTGGAGGGTGACGTCTTTCAAGACTTCGAGGCTGCCGAAGCTCTTGTGGATATGGTCCATTTCAATAAAACTCATGATAATCCTCCTTATTCATCGTAAACGGCATAGCGTTTTTCCAGATAACCAAAGACCTTGGTCAGGATAAAGGTAAAGAACAGGTAGAAGACGGCAGCGACCAGGAAGGCCGTCGTGTCGAAGTCACGCTGTACGATGGAGCGCGTAATGCGCAGGATGTCGTTCATGGCCAGGATGTAGACCAGGGACGTATCCTTGAGGAGGTTGATCGTTTCGTTCGATACCGGCGGCAGGACGCGTTTGATGACCTGGGGCAGGATGATGCGGCGCATGGTCTGGACGTAGGTCATGCCCAGGACTTTCGCGCCTTCATATTGGCCGCGGTCGATGGACTGAATGCCGCCGCGGAAGATTTCGGCAAAGTATGCGGCATAGTTGAGGACGAAGGCGATGATAGCCGCCGGGAAGGCCGGCAGTTTCAGGCCGTCGATGATAAAGGGCAGGCCGTAATAGATGAACAAGATCTGCAACATGAGCGGCGTACCGCGCATGACGTAGATATAGGCGTACATGGCCTTACGCAGGATGGCGATCTTGGAAATACGGCCGATAGCCATGAGGATGCCCAAAGGCAGGCTCAGGACGATGGTGATGATGAAAATTTTCAGGGTAATCTGCAGGCCTACGGCAACGGCAGGCACGATGTGAAATAAATAATCCATGTTGGCTCCTTTTTTGGACTTGATACATATACAGAGGCGGGACTTCCCCAAAATCCGGTGACAGGCTCGCCACGTGCGGGCCCCTACGATTGGCGGATTGACATATATACAGTATTGGATTCATGCATATACGCAAGGCGGGCCGCCCTTTTGGGCGGCCCCTACATACGGTCCATTGGACCGTTGCGAACTGCGAACTGCGAATCCCCGCTTACTGTACTTTAATGGTAATATCTTCGTTAAACCACTTCTGGGACAACTTAGTCATTGTACCATCTTCACTCATTTGTTTCAAGACGTCGTTGAGCTTATCCTGCAAGAGCGTATCTTCCTTGCGCATGCCGACGCCGAATTTTTCGTCGCCCATCTTGTCGTCGATGACTTTGAACTTGCCCGGTTTCTTGGCCATGTAGTAGCGGCCGACAACGCTGTCGACGAGGATGCCGTCGGTACGGCCGATTTCCAGGTCCATGAAGGCGTTGACGAAGTCACCGTATTTCTTGACTTCTGCCAGGGAGTCCTTGAATTCGGCGTTCTTTTCCAGGGCGTCGATGGAGCTGCTCCCTTCCTGGGTGCCGATGACTTTCCCTGCCAGGCCGGCCCGGTCATTAATGGGCGAATCGGCGCGGACGACGAGGAGCTGGGCGTTATTCATATAGGGCTTGGAGAAAGCGATCTGCTGGGCCCGTTCGTCCGTGATGGTCAGGCCGTTCCAGAGCATGTCGACCTGTTTGCTCTTGAGGGCCGCTTCCTTGCTGTCCCAGTCGATGGGCTTGAATTCGACGGGGATGCCCAGGCGCTTGGATGCTTCCTGTGCCAGGTCGATGTCGAAGCCGACGAGCTGGCCGCTGTCATCGCGGAAACCCATGGGCGGGAAGTTGTCGTCGAGACCGATGACGATCTTATCCGGCAGTTTCTGTGCTGCCGCTTTATCCGTATTGCCGCCGCAGCCGGCGATCATAGTAACAGCTGCTACGGCCAGGGTGCCTGCAGCCAGTGCTTTTTTCCAATTCATGTGAATTCCTCCTTACATCGTGACGTCGATGCCAAACCATTTTTCAGAAATTTTCTTCGATGTACCGTCGTTGTGCATGTCTTCCAGGACCTTGTCGATCTTGGCCTTCAGTTCCGTATCGTCCTTGCGCATGCCGACGCCGCTGGGGATGTCCGGATAGCCGACGTCGATGATGCGGAACGGCGCGTTGTTCTTCTTGATGAAGTACGCCGCTGTCGTCTGGGCGACGACGACGGCATCGATGCGGCCGACTTCCAGGTCCATGAAGGACGTGACGTTATCCGAATACTGTTTCAATTCCTTGAAGGAATCGCGCAGTTCCGGTTCGGCTTCGATGGCTTCCAGGCCGGTGCTGCCCTGCTGGGTGCCGACGATCTTGCCGGCCAGGTCGGCCTTGCCCTGGATGGGCGAATCGTTCTTGACCAACAGGATCTGCGGGCCGTTTTCATAGGGCCGGGAGAAAAGGATGTTCTGTTCCCGTTCCGGCGTGATGGACAGGCCGTTCCAGATGGCATCGATTTTCTTGCTCTTCAGTTCCGTTTCCTTGCTGTCCCAGTCGATGGGCTTGAATTCGACTTCCATGCCCAGGCGCTTGGCCGCTTCCTTGGCCATGTCGATGTCGAAGCCGACGAGCTCGCCGCTTTCATTATGGAATCCGAAAGGCGGGAAGTTGTCATCGAGGCCGATGACGATCTTATCCCGTTTGGCAGCCGTCCCCTTGTCGGCCTGCTTATCTCCGCCGCACCCGGCGACGAAGCTTGCTGTCAGAAGTGCCGCCATGCCGGCAGCTGCGTATTTTTTCCACTCCATGAGTATCGCTCCCCTTGAAATCATCTAGACGTACCGTTGTGTACAAGCCTTATTTTACTTTATTTCGTTAAAAAGATAAAGGTTTTTGGGTATAAAAAATCGGCATGTCTCCATGCCGATTCATGCATATCATACATAGGGCGGACATCATCAATGGGCGCTTTCATCGTCTTGCGTCTCATGGGCCTGCTTGATGCGGTCGATGATGCGCTGTTTATTCCTTTTGGACAGGAACTGGAGATGGACCGGCAGGACGGCCAGCCCGCCTTCTTCGGCTTCGCCCAGCTGGATTTCCTGCCAGTTGTCGCTGATGACGAAGATTTCCTTATAGGGAAGGAAAATGAGGCTCCGTTCCTCATGGAACTGGTCATCATAGAATTCGCGAAGCGACCGGAACTGGCGGCGGACGATAAGGCCCTTCTGGGTGACGTAGCACATGACGTCGTCCTGGCGATGGATGCGCCACAGGCAGAAGGCCAGGACGGCCCAGTTGTCGAGGTGTTCGACCAGATGCGCTTCCCCCATCATGAGCCAGAAAAAATAAATGGCTACCACGAGGAAGAGGATCTTCATGAAAACGGAAAACCATTTCGAGTTCTCATAGGCCGCCTCGACGGGACCACAGTGGAAACGCTTTTCCAGGTCTGCCTGTTTCATTTTCTCAGTTTCTTGCTCGTCTTCGGCGCCGTCTTGATGACGACGTTGCGGCCGTCTTTCACGACTTCCAGGGAGATGTCGCCGATGCCGTCCTTGAAGTAAGCCATCTTGATATCCAGCAGGATGGAGCCGACTTTTTCCTGGAGGTCGTCGGTAAAGAACTGGCGGCGGAAGTCCGAGGCCGTCTGCTTCTTGGCCGTCTTTTTGGCCTGCGGCCGGCGGACGCTCACTTCGTCGTCTTCCCAGCC
>CABMPA010000136.1 GCA_902388315.1 uncultured Megasphaera sp.
GCCAAGCGGACGAGTGACCTCATCCCGCTCTGCCATATCCTCAATTTGACTAAATGCGGCGTCGAATTCATCTTCCACGACGACACTTGTGAACTCGAAGGCCGCTGCACCGTTAAATGCGACGGCAAGACAGGCGTCGAGATGGAAGCTTTGACGGGCGTATCCGTGGCCTTGCTGACGGTCTACGACATGTGCAAGGCTGTCGACAAGCGCATGTGCCTCAAGGAAATCCATCTCGTCGAAAAGATCGGCGGCAAGAGCGGCCATTTCCAATATGATGGAGGAGAGCACTATGAAAGATAAATGGGGACGGACCATCGACTATCTGCGCCTGTCCCTGACGGACCGCTGCAATCTGCGCTGCCGCTACTGTATGCCCGAAGCCGTGGCCAGCGTCGGCCACGAAGCGGTCCTGCGCTATGAAGAAATGCTGCAGATTTGCCGTGCGGCCCTGGCCCTTGGCATCGACTGCTTCAAGATTACTGGTGGCGAGCCGCTGGTGCGAAAGGGGGCCGCAGACTTCATGCGGGCCCTCAAGGCCATGGATGGCGTCCGTTCCGTGACGCTGACGACGAATGGCCTCCTCTTGCCAGAGGTCCTGCCGGACCTGGTACACATGGGCATCGACGGCATCAACATCAGCCTGGACAGCCTCGATGCCAGTCAGTATGCTGCCCTGACGGGTGGCGGAGATGTATCCGTCGTCTTGCAGGCCCTGAAAGAAGCCGCGGTGCAGGGCGTAAACGTCAAAGTAAACGCCGTACTGCTGGCAGAAACGCAGGCGCAGATTCTGCCATTAGCCGCACTGGCCGGGAGCCTTCCTGTCGATGTGCGCTTCATCGAGCTCATGCCCATCGGTTACGGGACGACGTTGAAAGGCCTTGCGGAAGCGGACGCCCTGGCTGTCCTGCGCCGGGCCTATCCCGATTTGACGGCTGCCGGGGAACGGCGGGGCAACGGGCCGGCTTCCTATTACCGGAGCCGGTCCCTGAAAGGCTGTATCGGCTTCATCGCAGCCAATACACACGCCTTCTGTGTGTCCTGCAACCGTCTGCGCCTGACCAGTACGGGCTTTTTGAAGCCCTGTCTCTGTTATGATGACGGCGTTGACTTGCGAGCTATCGTCCGCAGCGGCAAAAGTATGGATACCATATATCAGGATTTACAGTGCGTCATGGCCGAGGCCATTTATGAAAAACCGGCAAAGCACTGCTTTGCTGAACAGGACCATATCAGTGAACACAAGACGATGAATCAGATTGGAGGATAATGAAATGGGGAAAGTACACGCTGTTTGTATCAGCACTATCCGGGGCATTGCCAAGCAGACTGTGCCAGAAGGGAATTTCATGGTGAACTGGGGCATTGAAGGCGATGCCCATGCCGAACACTGGCACCGCCAGGTCAGCCTGCTCGGGTTGGAATGTATCGAGGCTTTCCGCCGCCGCGGCGGCCAGGTGGAATTCGGCGCTTTTGGTGAGAACCTCGTCGTCGACGGCTTTCATTTTTCGTCCCTCCCCGTCGGGACGCTGCTGCGCTGTGGTGATGTCCTTTTAGAAATCACCCAGATCGGCAAGGAATGTCACAATCATTGTGCCGTTTACGAAGCCGTTGGCGACTGCATCATGCCCAGGGAAGGCGTCTTTGCCCGCGTCCTCCAGGGCGGCATCATCCGGCCCGGCGATATCATGGAAGAAATCCCCAGGGAAGGAAAACGGCCGTATCAGGCTGCGGTCATTACCTTGTCGGACAAGGGCAGTAAGGGCCTGCGCAAAGATGCCAGCGGCCCCGTCATTGCCCAGCGGCTGGAACAGGCCGGCTTTGAAGTCATTGAAGAGCTGCTCCTGCCTGATGGCAAAGGCCCCCTGGAACAACAGCTCTGCCGGCTGGCCGACCAGCGCCAGGCCGACCTCATCTTGACGACAGGCGGTACCGGCTTTGGCCAGCGCGATGTCACACCCGAAGCGACCCTGGCCGTGGCGGACCGCCAGGCGCCGGGCATTGCCGAAGCCATCCGGGCCGCTTCCATGCAGATTACGCCGCGGGCCATGTTGTCCCGGGCGGTCAGCGTCATCCGCAAGAAAACGCTGATCATCAACCTGCCCGGCAGCCCCAAGGCCTGCCAGGAATGTATGGACGTCTTCCTGGATACGATTCCCCATGGTTTAGATTTACTGCGCGGCGAAGTTCGGGATTGTGCCCGCAAGTAAATACATATAAACTTATTTACGTCACGTAAAGGAGATGCATGGTGATGACATGGAAAAAAGTAGTCGCTGCTGTATTGGCCGGGACGCTGGCTTTTGCCCTGGCTGGATGCGGGTCGGATAAGAAAGAAGACAAAGCTGGCGGGAATGGCGATAAAGTCCATCTGACGGTCTTTGCCGCCGCCAGCATGACGGAAACGATGAACCAGATTGCGGCCCAGTATCAGAAGAAGCATCCAGACGTGGACATTTCCTTTAACTTCGATTCGTCAGGGACGCTGAAGACACAAATCCAGAACGGGGCCGACTGTGACCTCTTCATTTCGGCAGCCCAGAAGCAGATGAACCAGCTCGACGCCTCAAAAGATGCCAAAGCCAATCCGGATAAGCTGGACTTCGTCAAGAGCGGCAGCCGCATAGACCTGCTGGAAAACAAGGTCGTCCTGGTCACGCCGGAAGGCAATCCTAAGGGCATCCGGGATTTTGCCGATATGGCAGCGAAATTGAAAGACGGCTCCATCCGCCTGGTCATGGGCAACAGTGACGTCCCCGTCGGCCAGTATACGCAGAAAATCCTGAAATTCTATGACCTCGATGAACAGGCCATCGCCCAGGCTGGCCATATCACCTATGGCTCAAACGTCAAAGAAGTGACGACCCAGGTCCGCGAAGGCAGTGCCGACTGCGGCGTCATTTATGCGACCGATGCCTTCAGTGCCAAACTGAAACCTGTCGACGAAGCGACGAAAGACATGTGCGGTCAGGTCATTTATCCGGCGGCTGTCATGAAGAACAGTGGGCATCCGCAGGAAGCGCAGGCTTTCCTCGACTACCTCAAAGGTGAAGAAGCCATGCAGATTTTCCAGAGCGTCGGATTCAGCCCGGTCGGCTGAGGATGGCTGACTATGGACTGGTATCCTCTTTGGAACAGCCTGCGCATTGCCGCTATTTCCTGTGTCCTCGTCTTCTTTAGCGGCATCGCCCTGGCCTATTACGTCGCCCGCCTGCCCCGGCTCCTCAAGGGGCTCCTCGATGTCGTCCTGACACTGCCCCTGGTCCTGCCGCCGACGGTCTGTGGCTGGCTGCTGCTCCTGGTCTTTGGCTTGAAGCATCCAGTGGGTATCTTCCTCAACGACGTGGGTATCCGCTTTGTCATGACCTGGTATGGCGGCGTCCTGGCGTCGGCCGTCGTCGCTTTCCCCCTCATGTACCGCACGGCCCGCGGGGCTTTTGAGAGCTTCGATGAGACTCTGGCATGGAGCGGCAAGACCCTGGGGCTGTCGGATACGTTCATCTTCTGGCATATCCGCATGCCTTACTGCAAACAGGGCATCATCGCCGGGACGGTCCTGGCTTTTGCCCGGGCCCTGGGGGAATACGGGGCGACGAGTATGCTCATCGGCTATATCCCTAAGAATACGGCGACCATCTCGACGACGGTCTACCAGTTATGGCGGACTAATGATGAATACAGCGCTTTCATCTGGGTCCTGGTCAACATCGCCATCAGCGCAGTCGTCCTGCTGACGGTCAATCTCTTTGAAAAGCGCAGCCGTGAAAGGAGGCGCCCGGCATGATTGATATGGAGGTCCATAAGACCTGGGGTTCTTTTGCATTGGATATAAAGCTCCGTCATGAGGGCGGTATTCTCGGCCTGCTGGGGGCTTCAGGCTGCGGCAAGAGCAAGACCTTGCAGTGTATTGCCGGCATTGAAACGCCTGACGCCGGGAAGGTTGTTGTCGGGACGCGTACTTTCTTTGATAGCCAACAGCGTGTCAACGTTCCCGTCCCCCAGCGGCGCGTGGGTTATTTATTCCAGCACTATGCCTTATTCCCCAATATGACCGTCGAAGAAAACATCCGCTGTGGTGTCCGTGCGGCTTCGTCGAAAGGTGAAGCCCGCCGGCAGGTCCGGGACATGATGGAGCGCCTGCATTTGACGGGTCTGGAAAAACAGAAGCCGGATGAATTGTCCGGCGGCCAGCAGCAGCGCGTGGCCCTGGCCCGCATCCTGGTCAATGAGCCGGATATCCTGCTCCTGGATGAGCCTTTCAGTGCCCTCGACAGTTATTTAAAAGAAAAGGTCATGACCGAACTCAAGGATTTGTTGCGTCAATTCCCCAAAGACGTCATCCTGGTGACGCACAGCCGCGATGAAGCCTATCAGCTCTGTCAGTCCATCGCCGTTCTCGACGATGGCCGCGTGTCGGCCTGTGCGCCGACGAAAGAACTCTTTGCCAACCCCCAGTCGCGGGCGGCCGCTATCCTGACAGGGTGCAAAAATATCGCAGCAGCTCAAAAAGCGGGTCCGGATGCCGTCTTCATCCCCTCGTGGCAGGTGACGCTGCGGACGGGACGGCCTGTTGGCGACGAACTCTGTGCTATCGGCATCCGCGGCCATGCTTTTGCCTGCGGCGATGGCGAAAATGCCCGTCCCATCGTCGTGACCGAAGAAATCGAACAACCCTTTGAATGGATCATTAAATTCCGCTATGTCCATCAGGCTGCTGGAACGCCGGATATCTGGTGGCGTTTTGCCAAACCGGAGCGGCCGGCGGCCTTGCCAGACTGCCTCGATGTCAGCGGTCAGGATATTTTACTTTTATACAGGTGATATTATGGAATCTTTTTATACCCGATTATATGAAACGCTGCAGGCAGGTCATCCGGCTGTCCTGCTGACTGTCGTCGCCAGCCAGGGCTCGACGCCCCGCGGCATCGGCAGCCATCAGGCCGTCTTTGCCGATGGGACGACGGCCGGTACCGTCGGCGGCGGTTATCAGGAATATCTGGCCATCCAGGCCGGAAAACAATGCCTGGCCCGGAAGCAATCGGCTTTCCGCCGGCTCATCCTCCATCCCAATGATGAAGAAGACATCAACGCGGCCTGTGGCGGTGAATTGACCGTTTTCTGCCAGTATCTCGATCCGGCCCTGCCGGGACTGCTGGATGTGCTGGCAGCCATTCGTCAGGCACTGCGCCAGAAGACGGCGTCGTGGCTGGCCCTGGATGTCAGCGAGGAAACCCAATGGGGCATGGCCCTGGTCCAGGAGGGACTGGTACAGGGATGCGGCCAGATGGAAGCCTTACAGTCCGTCGATGCAGCCTGGTGCCGTAAGAATGTAGCCGGCCTGTCGTCTGATGACCAGCGGCGCTGGTATAGTGAACCCCTGTCCTATCCGGGCCGGGTCTTCATCTTCGGCGGCGGCCACGTCTCCCAGGCTCTGGTCCCGGTCCTGGCCAGTATCGGCTTTTCCTGCATCGTCGTCGACGATCGGGCGGAATTTGCCAATCCGGCTTTGTTCCCTCAGGCCGAGGCTGTCTACCAGGCGGATTATGAAGCCCTTCCAGCAGGTCTGGGCGTAACGCCGGACGACTATGTCTGCATCATGACCCGCGGCCACGTCGGCGACTACGATGTCCAGCGCCAGATGCTGGCCATCAAGCC
>CABMPA010000137.1 GCA_902388315.1 uncultured Megasphaera sp.
AGATGAAGGGCGTCAGTACGACCGTATTGTCAGCGTCGGCATGCTGGAACACGTCGGCCGCTCCAACTATCCGCTGTACATGGAAACAGCCAGCCATCTCCTGAAGGACGGCGGCATGTTCCTCCTCCATTACATCAGCGGCCACGACGAAAGCATCGGCAATCCGTGGATGCGCAAATACATCTTCCCGGGCGGAACCTTGCCGTCGCTCCGCGAAATCGTCAGCCTTGCTTACGACGATGAATTCCAGGTCATTGACGTTGAAAGCCTGCGCCGCCATTACTATAAGACCCTCATGTGCTGGTTCAACAACTTCCAGAACGTCCGCGATGAAGTCATTGCGGCCCGCGGCGAAGAATTTGCCCGCATGTGGGACCTTTACCTCTGCGGCTGCGCCGTATCCTTCTACATCGGCAACATCGACATCCATCAGATCCTCATGACCAAAGGCACCAAGAACGACCTGCCCATGACCCGCTGGTACTAATGTAGGGGACGCCCAAAGGGCGTCCCGCCGTCCGCAGTTCGCAGGCCGCAGTTCGTAGGGGACGCCCAAAGGGCGTCCCGCCGTCCGCAGTCGTGCCCCTGATAGGGGGGGCCGCCGAAGGCGGTCTGAGAAGTTTCTCTTTAAAGTTTGCAGTACATATTTGTAGTTTGTAGAAGATAGCTTTAAATTTAAAAGCATTCACTAAAAACTAAAAACTAAAAACTAAAAACTTAAAACTTAATACTTAAAAAAAGGCTGTCGCTGAAGACAGCCTCTTTTTTTTTACGAACCACGAACCACGAACCACGAGCCCCGGACACTCTCAATCTCCTATATGCGCGTAAAACGTATAACTACAGGTGTTTTGATGATAAAATAGCATAAATAGTATGCTTGACTTTTATATCACTAGCGGCTATACTAAAAGTACAGAAAGCGTTAAACGTTATACGAATCCGAATGAATTATCTTCGAATAGTAGAAAAGGGGAGTGTCTCTTATGATTAAACAGATCGTGAAAACCTTAGACGGCAATGAAGCGGCTGCTGACGTTGCCTATAACTTTACTGAAGTCGCTACGATTTACCCGATTACGCCGTCGTCGCCGATGGCAGAACACGTCGACGTCTGGTCGGCCAATGGCCGCAAGAACCTTTTCGGCCAGCCCGTTAAATTAGTCGAAATGCAGTCCGAAGCCGGCGCTATCGGTGCCGTCCACGGCGCTTCGGAAACGGGCAGTCTCTGTTCGTCCTTTACGGCATCACAGGGCCTGATGCTGATGATTCCGGTCATGCACCGCCTGTCGGGCGAATTGAAACCGGTCGTCCTGCACATCGCCGCCCGTACCGTCGGGACCCACACCATGTCCATCTTCGGTGACCATTCCGACGTCATGGGCTGCCGCAACACCGGCTGGGCTATGCTCTGCAGTGCCAGCGTCCAGGAATGTGCCGACCTGGCAGCCGTTGCCCATCTGTCGACCATCAAAGGCCGCGTGCCGTTCATGCACTTCTTCGACGGCTTCCGTACATCCCACGAAATCCAGAAGATCAAGATGCTGCCGGCTGAAGAACTGGGCAAACTCATCGACCGCGATGCCCTCTATCATTTCAAACACACCGGCCTGAATCCGGAACATCCGGTCATGCGCAGTACCGTTACCAACCCGGACATGTTCTTCCAGTCCCGCGAAGCCAATAACCCCTGGTACCAGCGCCTGCCTTATATCGTTCAGGATTACATGGACCAGATCAGTGAACTGACGGGCCGTCCGTACCACCTCTTCGATTACTACGGCGCTCCCGACGCAGAACACGTCGTCATCGCCATGGGCTCTGTCACCGGTGCCATCCAGGAAACCATCGACAAGCTCTGTAAAGAAGGCAAGAAAGTCGGCTTTATCCAGGTACATCTCTATCGTCCGTTCTCGCTGGAACACTTCATGAAGGCCATGCCTGATACGGTCCGTACGATTACCGTCATGGACCGCACGAAAGAACCGGGCGCTCTGGGCGAACCGCTCTACGAAGATGTCTGCGCCGCCATGTCCCACGTCAAACAGGATGTCACCGTCCTGGCCTGCCGTTATGGCCTGTCGTCGAAAGACGTACCGCCGGCATCGATCAACGCCGTCTTCACCAACATGGATTCGCTCCAGCCGAAGAACCACTTCACCCTGGGCATCATCGACGACGTGACTCATCATTCCCTGGCCGACGTACCTATCACCGTCGATACCGAAGGAACTATCAGCTGCAAGTTCTGGGGCTTTGGTTCGGACGGTACCGTTGGCGCCAACAAGAATTCCATCAAGATCATCGGCGACAACACGGATATGTATGTCCAGGCTTACTTTGAATACGATACCAAGAAATCCGGCGGCGTCACCAAGTCGCACCTGCGCTTTGGCAAGAACCCGATCCGGGCTACGTACTATATCAAAGCGGCGGACTTCCTGGCCTGCCATAAACAGGCGTACATGGGAACGTACGATATTGTCAGTGAAATCAAGGATGGCGGCATCTTCCTGCTCAACTGCAGCTGGGATAAAGACGAAGTTGCCAACCACCTGAGCAATAAAGTAAAACGCCAGCTCGCTTCCAAGCACGTCCGCTTCTATATCATCAATGCGACCAAGATTGCTGAAGAAATCGGTCTGGGCAGTAACCGCACCAATACGGTCCTGCAGGCAGCTTTCTTCAAACTGGCCAACATCCTGCCCATCGACGACGCTGTGAAATACATGAAAGACGCCATTGCCAAGACCTATCTGGCCAAAGGCGAACAAGTCATCGCCATGAACCAGGCTGCTGTCGACCGCGGTATTTCGGATATCGTCGAAGTTACCGTACCGGAAGCATGGAAAGATCTGCCGTCCGATCCCGTCGTCGAAGATACCCGCGATATTCCGGAATTCATCAAGAAAGTCGTCGAACCGGCTAACTTACAGCTCGGCGACACCATTCCGGTCAGCGAATTTGTCCCCTATGCCGACGGCTCCTATCCTTTGGGCACGACGAAATATGAAAAACGCGGCATCGCATCGACTGTCCCTGAATGGGACCTGGAAAAATGCGTCCAGTGTAACCGCTGCTCCCTGGTCTGCCCGCATGCCGCTATCCGCCCGTATCTGGTAACGGCTGACGAAAAAGCCAAGGCTCCGGCTGATTTCAAGACCAAGAAAGCCATCGGCAAGGGTCTGGGAGACTATGAATTCCGCATCCAGGTTTCGCCGCTCGACTGCTACAGCTGCAGTGCCTGCGTCAATGCCTGCCCGGCTAAGGCCCTGACCATGAAGCCGCTGGAAACGCAGCGTCATGAAAGTGCTGACTGGGATTATGCCCAGACACTCCCTGAAAAACATACGACTCTCGATAAATTCTCCGTCAAAGGCAGCCAGTTCCATCAGCCGCTCCTCGAATTCAACGGCGCGTGTGCAGGCTGTACGGAAACGGCATACATGAAGATTTTGACCCAGCTCTTCGGGCCGCGCATGATCGTCGCCAATGCTACCGGCTGTACGCAGGCTTGGGGGTCGGCAATGCCCAGCATCCCGTACACGACGAACTGCGAAGGCTTCGGGCCGGCCTGGTCGAACTCGGTCTTTGAAGATAACGCTGAATTCGCCCTCGGCATGTCCCTGTCCATGGAACAGCAGCGCGATGCCATCCGCATCAAATCGGAAGAACTCATGGGCCTGACAGACGGTGCTCTCCACGACGCCATCAAAGCCTGGATCGACTCCATCGGCGTGGCTAACGAAGGCGAAGTCACGGAAGGCATCAGCCGGACGTACCTCAAAGAATTGATGGCTGCTCATCTCACCGGCCGGGCTGCGGACTTGCAGAAAGAAATCCTGGCTCATAAAGAACACATCATCAAGAAGACCATCTGGATGTATGGCGGTGACGGTTGGGCCTACGACATCGGCTACGGCGGCCTGGACCACGTCCTGGCTATGAACGCCAACGTCAATATCATGCTCGTCGACACCGAAGTTTACTCCAATACCGGCGGTCAGTCGTCGAAAGCAACGCCGATCGGTGCTGTCGCCCAGTTCGCTGCATCGGGCCGCAAGTTCAACAAGAAAGACCTGGGCCGCCTGCTCATGACCTATGGACACATCTACATCGCTCAGGTCGCCCTTGGCGCCGACCCGAACCAGCTCATCAAAGCCATCAAAGAAGCAGAAGCCTACAATGGCCCGTCCATCATCATCGCCTATGCACCGTGCATCAACCACGGCATCAAAGGCGGCATGGGCAACGCCCAGCACGAAATGAAACGCGCCGTAGACTGCGGTTACTGGCACCTCTATCGCTACAACCCGCTGCTCAAGGCAGAAGGCAAGAACCCCTTCATCCTCGACTCCAAAGAACCGCAGCAGTCCTTCCGCGAATACCTCATGGGCGAAACGAGATACGCTGCCCTGACGAGAACCTTCCCCGATATTGCTGAAGAACTCTTTGCCAAGGCTGAAGAATTTGCTAAGAAGAAATACGAAACTTATAAGGAATTGGCTGATAAATAAGTAAAACACGCTAATGCCATATACACACCCGGAAACAGGGCTGCCGAAAAGGCGGCCCTGTTTTCGCACACTCGGACTCAGATGCGGCAGAGCCGCGACAGACTCAGAAAGACGACATCGCCCATTTTTTGTGATAAAATAAAAGAAAAAAAGCAGGTGATAGTGTGAAGAAAATATGGCTCATCCGTCATGGTGAAAGTATTGCCAATGCCGGCGAAGCGACGCAGGATCATCGCAATATTCCCTTGTCGGAATTGGGGCTTAAGCAGGCGCAGGCCTTGGCCTTGCAGATTCCTAAAAAGCCCGACCTGATTGTCACGTCGCCTTATCTTCGGGCGCAGCAGACGGCGATGTGTACGATTGGGCGGTTTCCTGATACGGTGACGGGAATTTGGGATTGTGTCCACGAATTTGTATATCTGGCCCCAGCGACGTGTGTCGGGACGACATCGCAGCAGCGGCGGCCGCGGGTCATCAATTATTGGCGCAGACTCGACCCGGATTATGTCGACGGCGAAGGGGCGGAAAGCTATCGCCAGCTCATCGGGCGCATCGAACGGACCTTATCTCTGTTGCAGCGGCGGCCGGAGCAATTCATCCTGGTCTTTACGCACGCCCAGTTTATCCGCAATCTGCTCTTGGTCTATGAAAATCCTGGCAGGCCCGTAGAAGAATATATGGCCGCTTTCCGCCGCAGCCGCCCGGTCCATAACGGGCAGATTGTAGAAATTGCGATGTAAAGGAGAAATTACCATGGAATTACAATATGGACCCAACAAAATCTGGATGGAAAATGAAGCAGGGACAGTCGTAGCGGAAGTGGACTTCATCGAACGCGGTGACGGCAATTACGACATCGTCCACACCTTTGTCGATGACAGCCTGCGCGGCCAAGGCGCTGCAGCCAAACTCGTCAAAGCCGCAGCCGACGAAATCCGGCGGCGCCAGAAAAAAACAGCCACCAGCTGTTCCTACGCCGATGCCTGGTTCCGCCGCCACAAAGACGAACAGGATTTGCTTGGTTGAGGGCTTGTCG
>CABMPA010000138.1 GCA_902388315.1 uncultured Megasphaera sp.
TTTGTCAGAGAAGGATTCATCCTTTATAATGTAAAGGTATGAGTTTTTTTAGATTTTATTTATCAATTCAATGAAAAAAGGTTGTGATTTTGCATGGAAGAAACTCAACAGCAGCAGGGACTGCGCCGCAGCCTGAAAGCCCGCCACATGAACATGATCGCCATCGGCGGCGCTATCGGCACAGGGCTGTTCGTCGCCGGCGGTGAAACGGTCAGCTCGGCTGGTCCTGGCGGCGCCCTCGTCGCCTATGCCCTCATCGGTATCATGGTTTATTTCCTCATGACAGGCCTCGGCGAAATGGCGTCGTACCTGCCAGTCAGCGGTTCTTTTGAGACCTATGCCAACCGCTACGTCGACAAATCCCTGGGCTTTGCCCTGGGCTGGAACTACTGGTTCAACTGGGCCATCACGGTCGCTGCCGAACTCGTCGCCGGCGCCCTGATCATGAAATACTGGTTTCCCGACGTACCGGCTGCCATCTGGAGCGGCCTGTTCCTGATCATCCTCTTCGTCCTCAACTACTTGTCGACCCGTTCTTACGGCGAAAGTGAATTCATCTTCGCCGGCATCAAGGTCCTGACAGTCCTGGTCTTCCTCTTTGCCGGGACATTGCTCATCCTGGGCCTGGGGCCCGAACCGTCGCCGGGATTCACCAACTGGACCATCGGCGATGCGCCCTTCGTCGGCGGCTTCACGGCCATGCTGGGCATCTTCATGGTCGCCGGCTTCTCCTTCCAGGGGACGGAAATGATCGGCATCGCCGCCGGTGAAAGTGAAGATCCGGAAAAGAACGTGCCCCGCGCCGTCCACTCCATCTTCTGGCGTATCCTCATCTTCTATTTAGGCGCCTTTACGGTCATCGGCTTCCTCATCCCCTACACGGATCCGAACCTGCTCAACACCAACATCGAAAACATTTCCATCAGCCCGTTCACGCTGGTCTTTGAACGCTTCGGCCTGGCCGCAGCCGCTTCCATCATGAACGCCGTCATCTTGACCGCCGTCTTGTCGGCAGGCAACTCGGGCCTCTATGTCTCGACGCGTATGCTCTACGCCATGGCCGAAACGGGTCAGGCTCCGAAATGCTTCCTCAAGCTGAACAAGCGCGGCGTCCCGTCGTATGCCCTGTTCGCTACGGTCGTCTTCGGCCTGGCCGCTTTTCTGACGTCCCTCATCGGCGAAGGCAAGGCTTATGACTGGCTGGTCAACATCAGCGGCATGGCCGGTTTCATCACCTGGATTGGCATCGCTATCTGCCACTATCGCTTCCGCCGGGCTTACATCGCCCAGGGCAAAGACTTGAAAGACCTGCCTTATAAAGCAACGTGGTTCCCCTTCGGCCCCCTCCTGGCCCTGATCATGTGCATCATCGTCACAGCAGGCCAGAACTACTCGGCCTTCACAGGAGCTGAAATCGACTGGTACGGTGCCAGTGTCGCCTACATCGGCATCCCCGTCTTCCTGGCCGTCTTCTTCTATCACAAACTCAAACATAAGACCCACCTCATCCCCTTGAAAGAGGTAGACCTTTCCCGCGATAAGTAGGAAAAAGGCGCTGTCCCATGAAGACAGCGCCTTTTTGAGTTTTAAGTTTGCAGTTTGTAGTGAAGTTTTTTAACCATCTTCTACAAACTATATTTTATAGTTAAACCTTAAACTTAAACGTTTAGTGAATTTATTTCAAAAAATATTATGTTTTGTCCTTGACTTTATTAAGTGATGATGCTATCATAGCACCATCAACCGATAAACGTCACAAACGCGACGACGCAAAATAGTACGTCCAGGTCTATCGTTTCCAGAGAGCTGTCGGCTGGTGTGAGGCAGTACAGGGACCGGACCGAACTCATTGCTGAGCGGAGAGGCTGAATGGAGTAGGCCGATACGGGAACTCCCGTTACAGAGCGTGGATATCGCCTTGAGCCGTATCCGAGAGTGCATCCCCAGGGATGAAACAGAGTGGTACCGCGGAAGGATTAACGCCTTTCGTCTCTTCAATGCTTCGAGCAGAGAGACGAAAGGCGTTTTCGTTTCTCTCCATGGTCTTAAAAGGAGGAAAATAGTATGGCTAACATTTCATCGATTAAAGCCGCTTCACTGAGCATGTGTTTTTCCGTCGGTGCCGTCTTATTCAGTTCCCACGCTGGCGGCGGTTTCGCTACGGGCAACCAGGAAAATGTCTACTTCGTCAGCCTCGGCTGGCTCGGCCCGATTACGGCCATCATCACCATGCTGCTGTTCACGCTGACCATCAAGGAAGCCATGAACATGTACAATTCCCGTCACCTCACCAGCTACCGTCAATTATTCCAGAACTTGTACAGCCCCTTCAAGGGCATTGAATACCTGTTTGAAGCCTTCTTCTACATCATGGTCCTGATGGCCGTATCGGCTACGATTTCCGGTGCCGCCTCAGCCATCAATGCCCAGACGGGCCTCAACTATTACGCCGGTATCGGCATCGTCGGCACGATCATCTTCTTCCTGACCATCTTTGGCGCCGGCCTGGTACGCCGGGCGACGACCTACATGGGCATGGCCATCTTAGCCATGGTCATCATGATCTTCTCCGTCGGCATCTACATGGGTGGCTCCATCGAAGGGACGCAGTTCTTCACGGCCGCCATGGCCCAGGACTTTGCCGCCAACGGCTTCAGCAAAGTCCCGACAGCGATTCTCCACGCCTTCACCTATTCCGGTTTCCAGTGCGTCGTCATCCCGACGATGATCGTCGTCGGCACGCCGCTGGTCACCCGTAAGAACTGCGCCACGTCCATGTGGTTCTCCTTTGCCATGAATGCCATTGCCCTGACCTTAGCCGTCTGCATGCTCTTAGGCTGGACCGGCATCTACGGCAAATCGCCCTTACCGACCCTGACCAGCTGCAAAGCCATGGGCATGTCCTGGCTGACCATCGCCTACAGCGCCTTCTTACTGCTGTGCCTCATCTCGACAGGCGTCACGACCGTCTTCGGCTTCACGGCCCGCTTCTCGGAAACGAAATGCCTGAAGAAAATCAGCCGCAGCACCGTCACCCGCTCGGCCATCGTCACCCTGTTCATCATCATCGCTTCCATGACCGTCTCCGTCGCCGGCCTGACCAACATCATCAAATACGGCTACGGCTATTGCGGTTACTTAGCCATCGCCATCATCATCGTTCCCTTCCTGACCATCGGCCGCTACAAGAACAAACGCTACGCCGCTGACAGCGAATACCGCGCCCGCATCGACGCCATGAACGAAAACCCCGAAGCTTCCCAGGCATTCCAGCCTACGGCCGAAGTGCCGGACATTAAGAAAAAGGCGCTGTCCCATGAAGACAGCGCTTTTTTTTGAGTTTTAATAACGCCATTTTAGATACCCAAACCAAGCATCTTCCCAGACACAAAAGAAAAATTGACATTAAACCTTCTGATTCCTCTCTCAGACTGCTAGGACTAATTGCAAACAAAAAAGGCTCTATATAAAAATCACCTGTTTCAAAGGGCATAACCCAACCCTTGAAACAGGTGATTTTTCCTTATATTCAGACTGGTTCAGCGTATTCTGGAATGGCAATGGCATGTGTTTCCACATAGAACCAGCAAGACGCAACGAGTGAAAAGTCTGCCAAGGTCATCATTGGCACGCCCTCTACAGCGGTCCGTTTCAGCAACCATCTTGCCATTCTTTGCATTCATGACCTGACGGACTGAAAAGGCCCGTCACGTTCCTACAACACAAGACCTTGGTGCGTAGGGGCGCCACGTGGGGCGCCCGCTCTAGTCTATGTACGATTTCCAGTCCAGTTTGCCAGGGTAATCATCCAACTGCCTAACGGAACACCCACGAAAAACTGTTTTACGGATGTACTAAGCTCATCCTCTCAACATATCGCTAACTTAGTCGTTAACTTGGTCGCTTTTCTTAGTCGGTCAGCGACCAAGTTATTTTCGACTAATCGAACGCATTGGTCAGTTTAATTTTGTGAACGCTTCAGCCTCCCAATCATATAAATAACCAATATACCCAAAGTCTTGATAATCTTGCATACCCGTTTTATGATTACATCCATTTCCAAGAATAATCAAATATTCTTCCTGTTTTTTACCTATATTAAAAGCCTCGACCTTTTTCATCTGACCAGCAAGAAATTTCAACTTATTAAGTTCTGTTATGCCTCGTTCATCAGAATAGCTGTAAGCAATAACAACTTTTAGTGGGCATTTAACATGAATCAATTTCATCACTTCATCTGACCAGTCAGACTTATCATTCTCATGCTCAACAGCAATTTTCAAATCCCACAGATGAGGTTTTATATCAATACCTTCCTCATCAGCATCTTTTTTCATATCCGCATAATGTGAAGTCCATCCTACAACATCAATTCTGAAATATTCATTTTGAGGAGTATAATCAGCTTCTTTAATGATTTCATTGATAATATTTGTAATCACAGGTGTATACGCTGAATCAGATTTATAAATATCAAATAATTTCCGACCTTCATAAACGCTCTTCTTCTTTATTTTCTTTAGAAATTCATCAAGAAATTTTTTCGCGTTCATAATCATATAATATCCTATCATTGCCTAAATCAGTCTTTTCCCTTGCAGAAATACAAATCCGCTGTCATCTATCTCGGTCGCTTTTCTTAGTCGGTCAGCGACCAAGTTATTTCATTATACCATCTTTTCCGGCTTTCTGTCATTCTGCCATTTTGACTGCCAAATGACCGAAGCAGATTATCATCTATTTTAATCTAAAAAAGTGATACGTTTTCTGCCTATAAAAAACAGGGTCCTGCACGATGACGTGCGACAGGCCCTGTTCAATTATACTGCTTCACTTCATTTCCATATAGCCAGCGCGGTCGCGCCCTCTATGGCAGTCCGTTTCAGCACCTGACCAACAACCCGGCAAACAGGACCAGCACCAGCAGATAGGCCAGGTTGAGCAGGCTAAATAGTTTCAGATACCTTCCCTGCTGCCGAGGACAGGCCCGGACGTACATGCCATAGGAAATGAGGCTTGCCATGGAGGCGATCAGTGTCCCCAGGCCACCTATATCGGTTCCCAGCAGCAAGGCCGCTGCCTCATCGGTAAAGCCCGACAGGAGGACGGCTGCCGGCACATTACTGATGACCTGGCTTGCCAAAAGGGCGATGAGGAATTCATGGCCTTCCAGGTATCCCGTCAACAGGTCCCGGAAGCCAGGCAGCTGGCTCATATTGCCTACGAGGATAAAAAAGGCCACAAAGGTTCCCAGAAGCCGGTAATCGGCATAACGGAAATACCGTGGCCGGGTCAGTGCCGTGACGACAACGACTACGGCCAAGGTAAGGCGGTAATCGAGGACGTGGGCCACGGTGAGCAGGGACAGGAAAAACATCCCGCCCAAGAGCCAGAGCTGCCGCGACGGCGCCAATACAGGCAGATTCCTTGTCCGCCGGGCCGCCAGCCGGACGGGAATGGGAATCGGTGTTCCCGGCAATCGAAACAAGGACAGTGCCAGCAGCAG
>CABMPA010000139.1 GCA_902388315.1 uncultured Megasphaera sp.
AGACGCTGCTCCTCAACCGCCTGCGCGACCGCGTCACCCTGGAAGTCGACGGCAAGCTGCTCACGGGCCGCGACGTCGCTATCGCCGCCCTCTTTGGCGCCGAAGTCTTCGGTTTCGGCACGGCACCGCTCCTGGCCATCGGCTGCCATATGCTGCGCGTCTGCCATCTCAACACCTGCCCGTACGGCGTCTGCACGCAGGATGAAAAACTGCGCAAACGCTTCAAGGGCAAACCGGAATACATCATCAACTTCATGCGTTTCGTCGCACAGGACCTGCGGGAAATCATGGCCCGCCTGGGCTTCCACACCATCGACGAAATGGTCGGCCGTTACGATTGCCTGAAACAGCGCGACCACTTCGGCAACTGGAAAGCCAAGACGGTCAACTTGAAGAACCTCCTGTACCGTCCGTACACCGACGCTTCTGTCGGCCAGCATTTCACGACGCCCCAGAATCACAAGATCAATACGACCCTGGATATGTCCAAGCTGGTCCGCATGTGCCGCCCGGCCCTGGAAGAACAGAAACACATCCGGGCCCGCCTGCGCATCAAGAATACGGACCGCGTCACCGGGACCATCCTGGGCAGTGAAATCACCAAACGCTACGGCGAAAAAGGCCTGGCCGAAGACACCATCATCTTGTCCTTCGTCGGCTCAGCCGGCCAGAGCTTCGGTGCCTTCATCCCGCACGGCCTGACATTGACCCTGGAAGGCGATGCCAACGACTACCTGGGCAAAGGCCTGTCGGGCGGCAAGATCATCGTATCGCCGCCGCGGGAATCGGTCTTCCCTGCCGAAGATAACATCATCATCGGCAACGTCGCCTTCTACGGCGCCACCAGTGGGGAAGCATACATCAACGGCACGGCCGGTGAACGCTTCTGCGTCCGCAACAGTGGCATCAACGCCGTCGTCGAAGGCGTCGGCAACCACGGCTGCGAATACATGACCGGCGGCCGGGTCCTCATCCTCGGCCAGACAGGACGAAACTTTGCTGCCGGCATGTCCGGCGGTATCGCCTACGTCTACGACCTGGACCCGAATAAATGCAACACCGACCTGGTCAAACTGGAACCGCTCACGGACGACGACGAAAAAGCGGCCGTTAAAGCCATGCTGGAAAACCACGTCCACTACACGGACAGCAATCTGGGGCACATCCTCTTAGAAAACTGGGACGACACCGTTACTCACCTGACTAAAGTCATCCCCGAAGCCTATGAAGAAATGGTCGCCCTCATCGCCCAGGCAGAAGCCGAAGGCCATACCGACCAGGAAGCACACATGATTGCTTTTGAAAAGAAACACGGAAAGAACGGGAAGAAATAAGAAAAAAGGCGCTGTCGCAATGTGACAGCGCCTTTTTCTTGCACCCCTTCCTCACCTCGTGTATACTTAGGATAATATGATTGCGCAGGCAGAGGAGGTCTTAAGTATGACAAAAACGCAGCATGGTATCATGGCTTGTGTCGTCGGTGCGACGACGTGGGGTTTCAATGGCGTCGTCAGTCAGTTCCTGCTTTCTCATTATCCGGTCGAGCCATCCTGGCTGGCGTCGATACGGATGTGTCTGGCCGGGTTGTTCCTGACGCTCATGGTACTGCCGGTCAAACGGGCGGAGATACGCCAGATGCTGCGCGATCCGGTCAGTCTGCGACGCTTGGTCCTGTTCGCCCTGTTCGGCCTCATCCTGAGCCAGTTTTCTTATCTGTCTGCCATCAAATATTCTAATGCCGGCACGGCAACGGTCCTGCAAACATTGAGTGTCGTCCTCATGTCGCTTTATCTAGCCGCCCGCTTCCATAAACGGCCGACTGGGCGGGAAATCCTGTCGGTTTTCCTGGCCTTTGGCGGGGTCTATCTGGCCGCGACCAACGGCAATCCTTCGACGATGGTCATTTCTCCGTTAGGCCTGACCTGGGGCCTTATCGGCGCCATTGCCTGCGTCACCTATCCCGTCTTATCCCAAGGTCTGGCAGCCAGCTGGGGAGCAGCCGTCGCCAATGGCCTGGGCATGATTATCGGCGGCGTTTTCCTCAGCCTGTCCCTTCAGGTCTGGACACTCTGGCCCTCCTTGGACCTGACGGGCTGGCTGGCTGTCGCCTTTATTGTCATCATCGGCACGGCCTTGTCCTTTACGGCCTTTGTCACGGGCATCAGCGAAATCGGGCCGATGAAGGCGACTCTCCTGGGCACGCTGGAACCGGTCGTCGCTTCCGTGACTTCGGCCATCGCCCTGGGAACGACCTTCCATGCCGTCGAACTCATCGGCTATGCCTGCATTATCGCCACGGTTTTCATCATCATCCTGCAGAAGAAACCAGCTATTTCGTAATGCGTACTTTTCGTGTATAATAAGGGATGAATAACTAATGTTTTTTTCATCTTTCAAGAAAGGTGTGTTACTATGATCATTGATGATGCTGGCGGCCTCGTCTTCCGCCCACCCAGTGAAGCCCGCAGCTTTATCCTGCGCGTCACGATTGGCTGTTCCCACAATACCTGCCGTTTCTGCGATATGTATAAAGCGTCTAAATTCCGCATCCGTCCCATGGAAGAAATCGAAGGAATCATCGAGCGCGGCGCCTACGCCATGCCCTTCATCCGCCGGATTTTCCTGGCCGATGGCGATGCCCTGGTCCTGCCGACAGATAAGCTCGTCGCTATCATGAAGAAATGCTATGAAAAGTTCCCCAACCTGAACCGTATCGGCGCCTATGCGACGCCGGCCGACCTGGTCCGCAAGACGCCGGAAGAATTGAAACGTCTCCGCGAAGCGGGATTGGCCATCGTCTACATGGGTATCGAAAGCGGCGACGATGAAGTCTTGAAACGGGTCGACAAGGGGACAACAGCAGCCCTGACCATCGAAGCCGGAAAAAAAGCGCTGGCAGCCGGCATGAAACTGTCGACGATGATCCTCCTCGGCCTGGGCGGCCAGGAACGGACAAAAGAACATGCCCTGCATACGGCACAGGTTGTCTCGGCCATCAATCCGACCATGCTCAGTGCCCTGTCGCTCATCATCCCCCGCGAAGTACCGCTCTATCAGGATGTTGTCAAGGGCATCTTTACACCGTTGACGGCCCGTGGCTTCCTCCAGGAACTGGACATGATCCTGCGCCATACGGAAATGACCAAGCCCTGCATCTTCCGCAGCAACCACGTTTCCAATCTCCTGCCTGTCGGCGGCACCCTGCCGATGGATAAGGAAAAGATGCTGGCCGCATTGGAACGCTACATCCCGCAAGTCGACGATACGCTGCCACTCTTAAACGATAACGGCAATTTCTGATTTTTTGCTGGAGGTGTTGTTCATGAAAAAACTCTGTCTTTTGCTCCTGCTCTGCATCCTGTCGGTCACGACGGCCTTTGCCGACGGCCCGCGCTTCGATAATATGCGCACCGTCGTCATCGCCGATACGACCCAGGACAGTTATGCCGCCCGCTTCATGAAAAGCCGGCTGAAGCAGCCCTTCCGTATCCCTTACTGGGACCGCATCGAAACGGACACAGCCCTGTCGCCGTCGGAAGTCAACATCGACACCCTGCGCGCCCTGGCCGCACAGTACAAAGCCGACGTCGTCCTGGTCCCCGTCGTCCAGACCTGGTACTGGCGGCAGCACATGGCCGGTTTCTGGCGTTACGACGATGACGAAATCATCACGGAATGTCTCTATCATCTGACGGTATACGCCTATGACAAGCGGACTGATAGCTTCAAGAGCTATAGTGACAAAGGCCGTGAAGTCGAATCGGCTTCTATCCTGAATGACCCCAACGAAATCCTGACGGAATCCATGGACCGCATCCTCCAGAAGCTGCCCTATAAGCGTATCCCGACGGATATCGAAGACGTCGCAACAGGCGGGACCACCTTGCAGACCCGGACCACCGAAGGCGGAGCCAAGATACTGACCAACACCTTCCCACAAGCCATTTGAAGTTCGTAAAAAAGGCGCTGTCGCATAAAGACAGCGCCTTTTTGAGTATTAAGTTTGCAGTTTGTAGTGAATGGTTTTAAATTTAGAGCCATCTTCTACAAACTCTGTACTACAAACTATAAAGAAAAAAGGAACCTTGCATGATAGTAGAAGCCTCTAAGAGGCCGCCTCTCACGAACTTTTATCCAGCTGAGCCCGGATTTCATGCAGGCCTTTTTCTGCTTTGCCGGAGTCGAAGATTTCATAGTGAACGCGATTGCGGCCGCTTTCCTTGGCCTGATAGAGAAATTGGTCTGCCAGGGCAAACATTTTTCGTAACTCGTCAGCACTGGTGCATAAGCCCCAGGTATAGCCACCGCTGATCGTCGGCTGCCGGTCCAGCCCTGCAAAGTGCTGCTTTTTCAATGCCTGCCGGAACCGTTCTACATCCTTCTGAAAAGCCGGCTGATTTTTAAAAGACAATACCAGGAATTCGTCCCCGCCGTAGCGATAGATAAAATCGTCTTGAAATACGCGGCTAAAGGTATGACTGATACCGGACAGAATCTTATCGCCCTGGCCATGGCCATAGGTATCGTTGAAAAATTTGAACTTATCAATATCGCAGATCATGGTACAGACAGGATTTCCCAGATACTGTTCAAAATCTTCCCGCAAGGCTTCGCGGTTCAACAACCCCGTCAACACATCGGTCCGGCTCCGTTGGTGAAATAGTTCATTACTGGAACGAAGATTCATGCGGATCCGTGCAAAAGACAAGGCCAGATGCCGCCGCGAAAAGATGATGACCAGGCAAATCAGATAAAAGAGAACGATATCATATTGGTCCTGCCAGGCAATTTCATGTCCCGTCAAGGAGATGACGGCAAAGGTCGTGACCAGATTGATGGCGATAACAGAAACCAAGACCCGGACATTATCATAGATTGGCAGCAAATAGATCAGGATGAGTATGAGCAGGTATTCAAAGAAGAAACTGCTCCCGTCCTGAGTCGTAAAAAAGGAGAGACACGCCAAGGACGAATCGATAAACAAAAAAGCGTAGACTAAATCATCTAATAGCTCGATATCCTTCACAACTCCCCGAAGACATTGGCAGAAACTAACTAAAAAGACGAGATTGATGAGAAAAATACTTAAGTAGACAGCCGTCGAATTAATGACTGGTAAGATGGCACCCGCTGCCTTTGGTGCATAGGTGCCGACAAAACCGGTGATGGAAAGAAGGCACAGTAAGCTGGCAACAAAACTGCAAGCATATAGATTATCTCTGATTTTCCGCTTCCTGAATTCTGAATCCGACAAAATAGTTTGGATAGCTTGAAAATCCCTCAGCAGTCCCTGCAACATCGGTTTGATATATTTCCATATGTATAGTACAAATCTCATATAAAAGCCCCCATTTGTATATATTTATATTATCAAAACAAAAGGGGGCTTGCAAGTTTTACAAGATAGATTCAGTGATTGCCCGGTACGGCTTCCATGAGCGCTTGGGCGTTTGCCTTTTCCTTTGCTTCATGAGCATCCATGTGGCGGGCAAAGATA
>CABMPA010000140.1 GCA_902388315.1 uncultured Megasphaera sp.
AATTCCCTGGTCCGCATGTGCGGTATTGAAAAGATTTCTGCTCTTATCACCGATTACGGAGTATCGCCGACAGAAGTCGGTAAGTTTGAAAAAGCCGGTGTCCACGTCATGGTGGCACCGGAAAGGAGCGACGCAATTCATGAACAAGCAGATGGAAAATAAGGAAAAAGCCAGCGTATTATTGATATCCATTGATGCGCTGAAACCGGAATTTGTATTTGAACAGGATAAAGTAGGGGTCCATCTTCCCTTCTTGACATCCCAGTTCGTAGACAAGGGCTGTGTAGCACCGGATGGAATGAAGAGCGTCTTCCCGCCGTTCACCTATCCCTGCCATCAGAGCATGATTACCGGGACCAATCCCGTAACTCACGGCATCGTCAATAATGCCATCTTTGACCCGATGAATAAACATAACGGAGCCTGGCACTGGTTCGCCAACCGCAAGGTACTGACCTTATGGGAAGCGGCCCGTCAGGCGGGATATGTGACGGCCAGTGCGGCTTTTCCGACGTCTGTAGGAGCTAAAGGCGATTATATTGCCCCGGAATTCTGGTGGGACGGGTCTGAATGGGACAGCCTCTTCATCGACGCCGTTTCCCATCCCCAGGGCCTGGTAGCGGAAATGGAAGGCGATATCGGCCGTTATGCCGGCGGCCTCGATTTATCCGACGCCGGCGATGTCCAGCGCTATCGGGCGGCTGATTGGCTGCTGACCCATAAGTTGGCACCGGCCCAGAAGCCTTTCTTCCTGACGGCTTACTTTGCCAGCTTCGATGAAAGCGCTCATGAACACGGTGTCTACAGTAAAGAAGCGGCTCAGAGCCTGGAAAAAATCGATGCTATGGCAGGCAAATTAGTAGCCGCAGCTGAATCGGTGAGCGGCGGTAATTTGATCGTCTGCGTCGTTTCGGACCATGGGACCTTGGATAATACCCATAATATCTGCCCCAACGTCATTTTCCACCAGGAAGGGCTGATCCAGACGGACGATAAAGACGCCATTACGGACTGGAAAGTATTCAGCCAGCGGGCCGGCGGCATTGCAGAAGTCCGCCTGGCCGTTGACGATGAAAGCCTGCGCCAACAGGTGGCCCGGTTACTGGAAAACTTGAAAGCTGCTCCGGCTATGGGAATCCTGGATGTATTGACAGGGGAACAGGCCCGGCAGCGCGGTGGCTTCCCCGATGCGGATTTCGTCCTCATTTCCCGCAAGGGCTATGAAATCCGGGATGACTGGAGCGGCGCTTATCTGCGGGCGACAGTGACTCAGAAAGCCCAGCATGGCTACAATGAAGAATTTCCGGAAATGCGGGCGTCCTTCCTGATTGCCGGACCGGGCATCGAAAAAGGGACGGTACAAGATGTACACCTTATTGATGTGGCTCCGACTTTGGCGGCGTTGATGGGATTTGTCCTTCCGGATGCCGAAGGACGTGATGTATTGGCGAAACAGTGAGGATGAGGTGCCATGGCAGAAATTGAGCTCGTCATCGGAAATATAGCCAATACTCTTTGGGGAGACTGGCTGTTGTTTGCCCTGCTCGGCTTGGGCATACTCTATACGTTTATGACTGGCGGCATTCAGCTTCGCTGCCTGTTCCTGCTTCGCCGCGGCATTTTCAAAAAGTCTCACCTCAAGAAACAGGGCGAGGAAGGCTGTTCTTCCTGGCAGTCGCTGTGCGGCTCCCTGGCCAGCTGCGTCGGCAGCGGGAATATCGTCGGTGTCTCGACGGCTATCTTGTCCGGCGGCGATGGCGCCTTGTTCTGGATGTGGTTCGCTGCCTTTTTCGGCATGGCTACGAAATTTGGCGAAATCGTTCTCGGCATGTGCTATCATGGACATGACCGCAAGGGGAATATCACTGGCGGTTCCATGTACTATATCGCCCAGGGCCTGGGCTGGCGCCATGCCGGGGCCGCCGTGGCCATTCTCTTGTTCATCCAGAACTGCGGGGCCACGCTCATCCAGTCGAATACCATCGCCCAGGTCATGAAGGAAGCCTTCTGGCTGCCCGTCGGGGTCACGGCTGTCTTCGTGGCCGTGCTGATGTTTTTCATCATCAGCGGTGGTTTCCAGCGGCTCATCCAGATTTCTCAGCGCGTCGTCCCCCTGATGGCCGGTATCTATCTCATCAGCGGCCTCATCGTGCTCATCGTCCATATCGATGTCGTGCCGCAGATGTTTCAGCAGATTTTTGCCCACGCCTTCACCTGGCAGGCCGGGACTGGCGCCGCGATGGGATATACCATGAAGGAAGCCATGCGTTATGGCGTGGCCCGCGGTTTATATTCCAATGAAGCTGGCGAAGGGTCAGCGCCGGTCTTTCATTCGTCGGCCCAGGTCGATCATCCCGTACGGCAGGGCTTTTACGGCATCGTGGAAGTCTTTGTCGATACCTTCCTCATCTGCAGTACGACAGGCATCGTCATCCTGCTGACCCAGGCTAATAGTATCAATGGCAATGCGGCGACGCTGACGGCGACGGCTTTCGACTCGATCCTGCCGGGGATGCGCTATGTCATGTACTTCAGCCTTATCCTCTTTGCCGGGACGTCGATCATGAATCAATGGTATTTCGGCCACGTCAGTCTGACTTTTTTGCAGAAAGAAGAATGGGACGGCCTGTACCGGTATTTATTCCCTATACTGATCGTTAGCGGCAGTTTGGGGACCATCCATCTGGTCTGGTCTATCCAGGACATCGCCTTAGGGCTGTTGATTATCCCCAATATTGTCGCCTTAGTCGTGCTGTCGCGGAAAGTGCGGGCATTGACGAAAGAATTTTTGGACCCTCACAACGGGTATATTAAATAGATAAATAAAAGGAGAATCATTCATCATGCGTAAGGACCTTGAAACTTATATCAATCAGATTCCGGCCGTTGCCAAGGCCGCTCATTTGGAAGAAACGTTCTGGCTCAATCCCAAGAAGACTGACCAGGCGCATTGGAACATTACGGCCGTATCGCCGGCAGACATCCAGGATGCGGCGGACCGCCTGCAGCGTTTCGCTCCGTATTTGGAAACGGTCTTCCCTGAATTGAAGCCGACTCATGGCATCATCGAATCGGAATTGCGGCCGACGCCGGGGATGAAACAGTTCCTCAATGACACGTACCAGTCCGGCATTACGGGCCAGTTGTTCCTGAAGATGGATAGTGACCTGCCCGTTTCGGGTTCCGTCAAGGCCCGCGGAGGTATTTATGAAGTCCTGAAACATGCCGAAGACCTGGCCATACAGGCAGGAAAATTGAAGATGACCGATAACTATGCCGTCTTGGCAAAACCGGAATTCCGCGATTTCTTCAGCCAGTACACGGTTCAGGTCGGCAGCACCGGCAATCTGGGCATGAGCATCGGTATCATGAGTGCCAAAGTCGGATTTAAAGTCATCGTCCACATGTCGGCCGATGCCAAGCAGTGGAAGAAAGACCTGCTCCGCAGCCGCGGTGTCACGGTCATCGAATACGCCGACAACTACTGTGCCGCCGTCGACCAGGGCCGCAAGAACTCCGATGCCGACCCGATGAGCTATTTCGTCGACGATGAAAATTCCAAGAACCTCTTCCTGGGTTATAGTGTCGCCGGCCGTCGCCTTCAGAAACAGCTGCAGGATATGAACGTGCCCGTTGATGCCGATCATCCTTTGTTCGTCTATATCCCCTGCGGCATCGGCGGAGCTCCCGGTGGCGTCACATATGGCCTGAAGGAAGCTTTTGGCGATCATGTACATTGCTTCTTTACCGAACCGACGCATGCCTGCTGCATGCTCCTGGGTATGGCAACGGGTCTCCACGATGGCGTATCCGTCGAAGATTTCGGCATCGATGGCCGTACCGAAGCTGATGGCCTGGCTGTAGGGCGCCCGTCTGCCTTTGTCGGCCGAGTCGTTGAACCGCTTATTTCGGGCATTGCTACCATTCAGGATAAGACCTTGTATGATTTGATGAGAGGACTGCTCAGCCATGAAAATATCTTTATCGAACCCAGCTCGTGTGCAGCCTTTGCGGCGTTCTTGCAGTCTTCCGTCCTGCAGCAGTACGTCAAACAGCAGGGAATGGAAAACGTCATGCCTCAGGCTACGCATATTGCATGGGCTACGGGCGGCAGTATGGTCCCGGATGACGTCCGCAAAGCATACCTTACCATGGGGCTCTAAGGTGAAAGCAGAAAAGACACATCGTGTTTTGGTATTAGACATAGATGGAACGACAGTGACGTCGGAAAAGAAAGTCGATTTGCAGACAAAACACGCCCTGCTCCAATTACAGGAACAGGGCGTGCGGCTTATCCTGGCGTCAGGCCGGCCGCCGGAAGGCGTCTACCCTATTGCCAAAGCACTGGGATTCGACCACTTCGGCGGTTATATCATCGCCTTTAACGGGGCGGCCGTCATCGAGTATAAGACCCGGAAGTGCTTGTACGAGCAGTGCTTGCCCGCAGATACGCTGCGTTCTCTGTGGGACGATGCCTGCCGTCACGGTTTGGGCATCATGACCTACGGCAAGGGGCGGATCATCACCGGGACCTGCCCCGATACGTATATGCTGGGGGAATCGGAATGGAGCCAGCTGCCCATCGTCTGGCATCGCGACTTCCTGCGCCATGCACCGAAAAAGATTCATCAGTGCCTGCTGACGGGCCCGTCCGATTTGCTCCAGTCCCTCAATCCCCTCTTGTCCCAGCTCTATCTGGGGCGGGCCGAAGTCTATCATTCCGAGCCGTTGTGCCTGGAAGTGACGCCGTGCCGCGTCGATAAATCCTTTGGCCTGAAGAAACTTTTCCACTTCCTGGGCATTTCGCCGGCAGACGTCATCTGCTGCGGTGACAGTTACAACGATATCGGCATGCTGCGTTACGCCGGGACTGGCGTCGCCATGGCCAATGCGCCGAAGAACGTCAAGTCCTTTGCCGACTACGTGACGCATCATTCTAATGATGAACAGGGCATCGTAGAAGTAGTCCGGCATTTCTTCCCCTCCCGCCTTCATTGACAGCTTTCCCGGATAAGGGTATCATGGAGTCATGTGAAGAAATGTGTTATAGGGGGAATGACGATGTTTGGCTTAGGCGCACCGGAATTACTGCTCATTTTAGTGATTGCCCTGATTGTATTTGGACCGGGGAAACTGCCGACCATTGGCCGGGCCTTGGGAAAGAGCCTCCGCGAATTCAAGGAAGCCGTCAATACCGATGAAACCAGGCAGATAGAGGAAAAAACGGAAAAAACAGATGAGAAATCGACGAACCACTAACTGGCGTATAATTCAGAGTTTGTAGTTTGCAGAAGAGGGTTTAAATTTTTTACCATTTGCTGCAAACTAAAAACTACAAACTTAAAACTCAAAA
>CABMPA010000141.1 GCA_902388315.1 uncultured Megasphaera sp.
CGAACGGCATCGTCTATGAAGGCATCGTCGCCGACATCGTCAAACCGGAAGCTGCCGAAGCTCCGGCCGGCCAGGCAGCAACGACCGTCGTCGCTGCTGAAGCTGCACCGATTACGGGCACCAAGATTTACATGAATCTGGGCAATCCGGATCTGGCTGAAAAATACGGCAAGCTGCCTTGTGACGGCATCGGCCTCATGCGCGAAGAATTCATCTGGACGACCTTCATTCACGAACACCCGTTATACCTCATCGAAACGGGCCGGGCTGACCACGTTGTCGATCAGTTGTCCGAAGGCATCCGCAAAGTCTGCCAGGCACTGGCTCCGCGTCCGGTCACGCTGCGCTTGAGCGACTTCAAATCGAGCGAATACCGCAACCTCACGGGCGGTGACAAATATGAACCCCAGGAAAGCAGCGCCCTCCTCGGCTGGCGCGGTGCTTCCCGTTACTACGATCCGAAATACGTCGAAGCCTTCAAGCTGGAATTGCAGGCTGTACGCAAAGTCCGCGAAGAATACGGTTACAAGAACCTCAATGTCATGATCCCCTTCTGCCGCCGCGTCGATGAAATGCAGAAAGTCGTCGACCTCATGGCTCAGGAAGGCCTCCACCGCGGTCCGGACTTCAAGGTCTGGCTCATGGCTGAAATCCCGGCCAACATCATCCTGGCCGACCAGTTCAACCAGTTCGTCGATGGCTATTCCATCGGCTCCAATGACCTGACCATGCTCGTCATGGGCTGCGACCGCGACAACGACACGGTAGCTCCGCTCTTTGATGAACGCAACCTGGCAGTCAAACGGGCTATCCGCCACCTCATCGCCGTAGCTCACAAAGACGGCAAGACCGTTTCTATCTGCGGTCAGGCACCGAGCGTCTATCCGGACTTCGCTGAATTCCTGGTCAAGAGCGGCATCGACTCCATCTCGGTCAACCCGGATGCCGTCGTATCGACACGGAAACACGTAGCACAAGTCGAACAGCGTATCCTCCTCGATTCGCTGACAGGCAAGGGCCGTGCTGATACAGAAGATTATACGTGGTAATAGCATATCCGATTTATGAGTTATAGAAAGGCGGTCCAAAAGAAAAACAGACTTTTGGACCGCCTTTTTCTCATACTAGGGTCTTGTATTATACACTATTGGCATATTATACATCTTATATCGCGGGATGTTTTTATATGTGTTATGATAATAAGTGAATAAGAGAACGCTTGCTATATAGGGGGTGAAAAGACGCTATGTTATCGGAACGTCAGGAAACGATTTTACAGATTGTAAAGGAAAACAGTCCGATTACGGGCCAGCATATTGCCAACCGGCTCCACGTGACGCGGGCAGCCTTGCGTTCGGACCTGGCTATCTTGACCATGTTAGGGCTCATCGATGCGCGGCCGAAATTAGGCTACTTTTTTACAGGCAACAAAGAGAAAGACCTGCTCTCACGGGCGATTACGGATATTACCATTGATTCCTGTCTGTCGCAGCCGGTGATCGTCGGTGAGCATACGAGTGCTTATGATGCCATCATCGCTATGTTCACGGAAGATGTGGGGACCGTTTTTGTCGGAACGGACAATATCCTGGCCGGCGTCGTATCGCGAAAGGATTTATTGAAGACGGCTATGGGTAGTAATGACCTTCGGGCCCTGCCGGTACGGATGGTCATGACGCCAGTGAGCAAGGTGATTTATGCCCAGCCCGAAGAAAAGGCTATTGTCGCCGCTCAGCGCTTGCTCGAATATGAAATCGACTGCCTGCCTGTCGTCGAGGTCGAAGGTACCGATGAAGATGACAAGAAAGAATTGAAGGTCTTGGGCAGAATATCAAAGACAAACATAACCCGTCTCTTTGTAGAATGTGGGTTAGGGAGGAGATAACCGTGGATAAACCGATTATTTATGCTTGCTCTGACTCGCTCGGCGAAACGGCTGAACGCGTAGCCCGGGCAGCAGCCAGCCAGTATGACAAGCAGGAATTTAATATCATCCGTGTACCGTATATCCGGTCGGAACAGCAAATCGAGGAACTGGTCAGTAAAGCCGAAGCCAACAAGGCGATGATCTGCTATACGATCATTTCGCCGTCCCTGCGCCGGAAGCTGCGGGAACTGACCAAGACGGCCAACGTCACCGTCGTCGACATCATCGGCCCTATGCTGGCCGGTGTCGGCACCTTGACCGATACGGAACCGACCTTGAAAGCCGGTATGATCCATCAGCTTGACGAAGAATATTTCAAGCGCGTCGAAGCTATCGAATTCGCTGTCAAATATGACGACGGCAAGAACCCGATGGGCTTCTTGAAGGCCGATATCGTCATCGTCGGCGTATCGCGTACGTCGAAGACGCCGCTTTCGATGTATCTGGCCCATAAACGCATCAAAGCGGCTAACCTGCCGCTGGTGCCGGAAGTCAGCCTGCCGCCGGAACTGTTCCAGATTCCGGCCCGCAAGATCGTCGGCCTCATCATCGACCCGTTCAAGCTGAATTTCATCCGCTCCGAACGATTGCGCAGCATGGGGCTCGATGCCAATGCCAGCTATGCCAACATCGAACGGATCAATGAAGAACTGGAATATGCCCGCGGTGTCATGCGCCGTCTCCACTGTCCGATTATCGATGTATCGTCCAAGGCCATTGAAGAAACGGCCAACCTGGTCATGGAAATCGTAAAACGAAACAAAGAACTGTATCCGGAATAAAGTTAGCCAATGGCGGCTAGCGGGAAAGGAGCTGTCGCATGGCGACAGCTCTTTTTTTACGACGATAAGGAAAGTGGGGTAGGTTATGAAAGATTCAACGACAGCCATTTTCGCGTCTCTGTCGGCGGCGTTAGAGAGCCGGCATTTTTTAGCGACGCTGGGAATGGGGAAGGATGAAATGACGGCTTGGATCCGCCGCAGTCATTTGCGGGCCCTGGCCGACGAGCTGCAGGGATGCCGCGACGAAGACGGGCGATTCCTGTCGCCGCAGGTCCTGGCGGCGGCGCAGCCTTATTTGGATTGCCTTCGCCAGGAACCGCCTGGCGGCTGGCTGAAATGCTGTTACCGGCGGGTACTGGTCCGCCTGTTCCCGGAGTCCTGTCAGGGAAACCGGGAATTGGAAGCCGCTGTTGGCCGCGGTGCCCAAGGGGATATTTATCGCCAGGGATGTCTCGTTTTTATGCAGCTCCTTCGCGGCCTCTATCACTATGAAAGAAAAGTGCTGCCTTTTGATCCGAAAAAGGACATGCCTTTGATTTCATCAGAAGAAATTGCCCATAAAGGCTATATCAAGGAATATCTGCGCCTGCGTATGCTGGCAGCCGATGATTATATTTATGAATTCATGCGCATCGGCATCGATATTACGCCTTTCAATACGTTAGGTCATGTCGGCGGCGTCCATTACGTCGCTGTCTATGCAGCCCGCCAGCTGGCCCGGAATGGAATTCCCGTCGACGTCGCCCTCATTTCCGGCGCCGCTGCCTGCCACGATATTGGCAAATACGGCTGTAAGAAGAATGAAGAAAAGCGCGTCCCTTATTTACATTATTATTATACAGGCATGTGCTGCCGCCGTCTGGGCCTGCCGACTATTGGGCACATCGCGGCCAATCATTCCGTCTGGGACCTGGAACTGGAAAACTTGTCCGTCGAATCACTGCTCCTCATCTATGCCGACTTCCGCGTCAAGAGCAGCCGCGATGCCCAGGGAAAGGAAATCGTCCATTTCTATTCGCTGGCAGAGGCCTTCGATGTCATCTTAAGCAAACTGGATAATGTCGATGAAGCCAAGCGCCAGCGTTATCAGAAAGTCTATGCCAAACTGGCAGACTTTGAAGCCTTCATGGAAGAACACGGCGTCGTTACGGAACTGCCGGCCGACTTTGCCTGGGAACCGGCCGATCCGCCGCAGCCCATCCATCGGGAACAGGTCCTCCTCGAAGGCAATGATGTCATTGCCCAGCTCAAATATGCCGCCATCGACCACAATATCCGCCTCATGAGCATCTTCCGCGACGAAAGCGATTTCGGCAACCTCATCGAAGCGGCCCGCAGTGAACGGTTGTGGAAGAATGTCCGCACGTATATCGGCATCTTTGAGGAATATTCGACGTATATGACGGAGCATCAAAAACTCATGACCCTGAAGTTCCTCTATGAACTCTTGTCCCACCGCGAAGGAGACATCCGCCTGCAGGCGGCAGCTCTCATGGGGCGCATCATCGCCAATTTCAACGATACCTATACGAAAGAACTGCCTGAAGGCGTCTCCCTGCCGGCCAAGGCCGTGACCAACCTGTCCTTGTTCACGACCTACCTGGACCGCATCATCTGCCCGGATATCCGCTTTACAGAGCAGCACAAGCTGTGGATCGGTTATTGCCTGAGTACCTTCGTGTCGGCTGTGCTGGGACGCTGTTCCCTGTCCCAGCGTCCCCGTTATACGGCTGTCATGGGACCCTATTATGAACGGCGCAATTACAGTGAAGAAGAATATATCATCCTCTTGAAGGTCCTGGCCGATATGGACCCGGCTTATCTGGATGAAGCCTTTATGGCTGCCGCCGGCCCCTTCATCGAAACGGCGAAGCAGAGCGAATCCTTCAACCTGCGCGTCGCCGCTCTCAGCTGTGCCCGCCACGTCTTTGATGCGTATACGGATGACTTGTACTATAAGGATCTGCTCAAAGTCATGGACCTGCCCGAAGGGCGGGATGCTTTTTTTGAACGGGAAGGCAATCTCTTCCTCGTCGACCTCAAGATGGGGACTCACTGGGTCGTCAAGGTGGCCAACCTGGAACTCATGCTGCGCTATATCGACGGCCAGAGCGACGCCGGCAGCGTCATGCATCTCGGGACTCATCTGACCAACCTGCTCAAGGTCAGTGAATCCATTTTCGTCCGCCGTGCCGCCGGCGACAGTCTGCTCAAGATTGCTTCCAGTATGACCTATGCCCAGCGCAACGAACTGACAGTGGAACTGTTCAACGGTCTGGAAATCGGCGACCCGCAGATTTCTAAATACGTGCCGGAATTTTTGGGCAAGATGATTCTCAAGCTGCCGCCGCGGGAGTTCGACGAGTTCGTCAAGACCATCGAAGGCCAGCTGCTGACGGTCAACATCCCCTTGGCAGCGTCCATGGTCCAGACAGTGGGCATCATTTTGGAACAATTCGACGAATTTGCCAAAGAGTTCTCAGAAGACCCGGCAGTCAACGAAAAGCGCCAGCGCCGCTTGCTGTACATCATGATCAAGGCCTATGCCCATTACAATAAGGAACTGAGCCGCGACGCCTTCCGCGATTTAGGGAAATTCATCTTCCACAGCCCGCT
>CABMPA010000142.1 GCA_902388315.1 uncultured Megasphaera sp.
CTCGCGAATACCCGGTTGAACGCTACATGCGCGATGCTAAGATCACTCAGATCTACGAAGGCACCAACCAGGTACAGCAGATGGTTATCTCCGGCGCAATCCTCAGATAATCAAAGAGTTTCCTAACAGAACTCTCCTCCTTTCGAAACACGTATAGAAATAGTATAAAACAGTATGAGATAAAACCGCTTACAAAGAACCGTACATGAAGGCCTATGCTATCATGTACGGTCCTTTTTTTGCGTTTTAAGTTTGTAGTTCGCAGTTTGTAGTGAATCGCCAAAAATTTAAAGCCCTTTTCTACAAACTACAAACTCTGTACTACAAACTATTGAGAAAGCGGAATGGGTATAATATCAGAAAACTTCATGTGACATCCCTTACACCAAAGCCTGATAGCACTTCTCCGACATGGGGACGGGGACGCCGTACTGGTGGGCCAGGCGGATGAGGGCGCCGCTGAAGGTGTCCAGTTCGCTCTGATGATCAGCGGCGATGTCCCGTTCGAGGGAACTCGTGGCGTCCATGTCATCGCTGCCTAAAATGCGGTCGTACTGGTCATCTACGACGTCGTCGGGCAGGGGGACGCCGGCAGCCTTGCCGACGTCATAGGCTTCCTGCAGGAGGGCCCGGAATTCTTCCTTGCCATGGGGCTGGGAGAGGGCGCCGCCGATAGACGTCCGGTAGTAGGCCGTCAGGACGTTATAGGCGCAGTTGAGGATGAATTTGCGCCAGATTTCGACGGTGATATTCTCAGCGATGCAGCAGGTCAGGCCGGGGTGGTTGAGGACGTCATAGACCTTCTTCACCGCTTCGGCGTCATCGGAACCGATGTAGATGAGGGCGAAACGCCCTTCCTGGCGGATAGAGTAGTCTTCTTTATAAGACGACGTAATATAGATGGCGGAATCGACGATTTTCCCGCGCTTCATGAGGGCCGCCGCCATATCGTGATAGGTAAAGCCGTTAAGGACGGGGACGACGATCGTATCGTCGCCGATGCAGGGCAGGACCGACGTCAGGGCCGCTTCCAGGGAATAATTCTTGACGCAGACGAAGATGACGTCCTGGATGCCTGCTGAAGCCGGCTCATCGGTAACGGCCGGATGGGCCACGTGGTCGCCGAAGAAATCGCTGTGGACGACGAGGCCTTTTGTTTCCAGCGATGCTTTTCGTTTCCGGCGGGCAATAAGTGTTACGCCGCTATAATTGGCACAGAGGACGGACGCGATATATCCCCCGACGCCGCCGATGCCGGTAATCATAATTTTCACAATTATCAACCCCTCTTTGAATAATCAAGTATACCTTATTATCGCACAGGCCCGGATAAACAGCAAATCGGTCAGGGTATGCCCAAAAAGTATATGAAGATAACATATGAACACTTGAACATATTTAACTTTGATGGTATCATGGAGGCAAATAAAGAGATTCCCAAAGGAGGCATATCTATGGCAGAAGAATTTTTGAAAGACCATGGCTGTTCCTGCTGCAACGGCCATCATGATGAAGAAGAAACCGTCAAGCTGGAGGCAGCCGGCACCTGCAGCTGCTGCAGTGACGACGGGGAAGAAGAAAGCCCCTTATGGACCCTCATCGCCGGGGCGGTCCTCTTTCTGGTTACCTACCTGACGAGTATTATCCCGGAAGCCTTTTCTATTCCTGCTTATATCGTCGCCTATCTGCTCTTAGGCTATGGCGTCCTGCGGGAAGCTGCGGAAAATATCATGAAACGTCAGCCTTTCGATGAAAATTTCCTCATGGCCGTGGCTACGATCGGTGCCTTTGCCATCGGGGATTATCCAGAGGCCGTCGCCGTCATGCTCTTCAGCCGCATCGGTGAAGCACTGGAAGATCGGGCCGTCAGCCGCAGCCGTAAACAGGTGGCCGCTGCCATTGATATGCGTCCGGAAGTCGTCCATCGCGTAGCGGCTGATGGTTCGATAGTCACTATTCCGGCCAAGGACGCCGCTATCGGCGATGTCGTCGTCGTCCGCGTCGGCGACCGCATCCCACTCGACGGTATCGTTACGGACGGTGAGAGCCTCATCGATACGTCGGCCCTGACGGGGGAACCGGTTCCGGTCATATGCCGGGAAGGGGCGGAAGTCTTGTCGGGCAGCATCAATACCTCGGGTGTCCTGCATGTCAAAGTCACGAAACCTTTGGCCGAGTCGATGGTCACGAAGATTCTCGAATCCGTCGAAAGGGCAGCGGCCCGCAAACCCAAAATCGACCGCTTTATCACCCGTTTTTCACGCATCTACACGCCGGCTGTCGTCGCCATCGCTGCCGCTACGGCTATCATCCCGTCGCTGATAACCGGTCAGTGGCACTATTGGATTTATACGGCGCTGACCTTCCTGGTCATCAGCTGCCCCTGCGCCCTGGTCCTCAGCGTGCCCTTGAGTTTCTTTGCCGGCATCGGTGCGGCGTCAAAACAGGGGATCCTCTTCAAAGGCGGCATTGCCATGGAACAGATGAAGCATATCGCTGCTGTCGTCTTCGACAAGACCGGGACCATTACCAAAGGCAACTTCGTCGTCCATCAGGTCGTTCCGGCTGATAACCGCAGTGCCGATGACGTCCTCTGCCTCTGCGCTTCGGCAGAACAGGCGTCGAATCACCCCATTGCCCGCAGCGTCGTCGCCCAGGCTTGTGAACAGGGCCTGCGCCTTATGGAACCGTCTGCCATGGAAGAAATCGCCGGCCAGGGGCTGAAAGCCCAGGTAGGCAGTCATGCCGTCCTGTGCGGCAATCACCAGCTCATGGACGGGCAGCAGATTGTCTTGCCGGCGCTGGACAAGGTAGAATATGGTTCGGAATTGTATGTTGCCGTAGATGGGGCTTACGCAGGCCGGCTGGTCATTTCTGATACCATCAAAGACGATGCTGTCGACGCCGTCAAAGCCATTTCCCGGATGGGCATTACGACGGCCATGCTCACCGGCGATTCCCGGCAGGCTGCGGATTACATCGCGGCTAAGACTGGCATCGACGACGTCCGGGCCAAACTGCTGCCTCAGGATAAAGTGGATCAGATGGCAGCCCTGCGCCAGCAGTACGGGCCGGTCCTCTTCGTCGGCGACGGTATCAACGATGCCCCCGTCCTGGCGGGTGCCGATGTCGGGGCTGCTATGGGCAGCGGTGCCGATGCGGCCGTCGAAGCGGCTGACGTCGTCTTCATGCAGTCCCGGGTCAGCGCCGTGCCGGCAGCGCTCCATCTCTCCCGGGAAACCATGAAGATTGCCATGGAAAACGTCGTCTTCGCCTTAGGCGTCAAAGCTGTCGTCATGATTGCCGGGTTTGCCGGCTATGCCTCCATGTGGGCTGCTGTTTTTGCCGACTCTGGCGTCGCCGCCCTCTGTGTCCTCAATTCGGTACGCATACTTTACAAAAAATAAAGCTTTTCTGGCAAATCAGTAATAAAAACGTTTAACTTAATTGAAAATATAACGTTTAACGAGAAAAAAATTAAAAATATAAACAAAAACCCTTGACAATCAGCCTCTTTTCATGGATAATAGGCACATCACACAAACAGAGCACTGTGAAAGCAGTGCGGATATAATGACGATGAACGGGTAAAAGACGAATCCTGATCCTCTACAGAGAGCCGGCGGTGCTGTGAATCCGGCGAGGTACAATCGTCCGACTTCGCCCGGGAGTTTCTGTACCGACTGTTTTTCTAGGGAATTGAGGTACAGACGCAATCCCGCGTTATAGGATGTCTGTCAAAGACACTGAGTATAATGACAGGGTGGTACCGCGAATCATCGCCCCTGTTGCTCTTATGGAGCAGCAGGGGTTTTTTATATCCCCTGGGTGTGACTCATACAGTATTTATTATCAAATTTTTCTTTGGTATTTTGGTATTCATGTAGAGAGGTATTGGCTATGGAAAAAGCAATGGGTAAGATCATGACCGCTGCAGCTGAAACGCGGGCTGCTGCCGGCACGATGACAAACTTCCGATGGAAAATCGCGTTCTTAATCTTTTTAATCAGCTTTGTCGCTTACATGGACCGCGTCAACCTTTCCGTTGCGACTCCGGTTATCATGCAGGAATTCGGTTTCACCAAAATCGACATGGGCTTCATTCAGACCTGTTTCTTCGCCAGCTACGCCTTGATGCAGGTCCCTGGCGGTATCCTGGCTGAAAAGTTCGGTATGCGCAAGACCGGTGCTTTCGCCATCCTCTGGTGGTCCGTCTTCACGGCCCTGACGGCTTTGGCCAAGGGCAAAATCAGTTTCGCCGCCGTCCGCCTGGCTTTTGGCCTCGGCGAAGGCCCTGTCTTCCCGTCCTTAGGGGCTGCGACCTTTACCTGGTTCAATAAACATGAAAAAGGCAAGGCCAGCTCGTCCATCTTATTGGGGACCTTCTTCGGCCCCGTCGTCGGCCCGGTCGCTACGGTCGCCCTCATGGGCCTCTTCGGCTGGCATGCCGTCTTCATCATCTTCGGCCTCGTCGGCATCGCCCTGGCCTGGGTATGGCATCGCTTCGCCTGTGATAATCCGGCAGACAGCCCCTATGTCAATGCGGAAGAAGCGGCTTACATCAATGAAGGCCGTTCGGCTGACTCCTTGAAGAAAGCCGTCGCTCCCTGGCATAAGTTCCTCCGCTCGACCCAGTTCTGGGCTGTCGGCATCCAGTTCATGGTCGTAGACTACATCATGTACGTCTTCCTGGCATGGCTGCCCATGTACTTAACCGAAGTTCACAACATGTCCTTGAAATCCATGGGCTTCTGGGCTTCCTGCCCCTGGATCGCCTTGATGGCTATGGTCTTCCTGGCTGGCTTCGTTTCCGACAAGATTGCCAATGGCAGCCACAGTGAAATGCAGTATAAGATGCGCACCGTCACGGCTATGGCCGGCGTCGCTGTTACATCCCTCGGCCTGTACATCGCTTCCCATACGGCTGACCCGGCAATGAACATCTTCTGGATGTCCGTTTCCCTCGGTGCCTTGGGCTTTGCTATGAGCGCCAGCTGGTCTTCCGTCATCTCCCTGGGCGGTAAATATACCGGTTCCGTTTCCGGCTGGATCAACCTCTGGGGCAACATCGGCGGCGTCCTGGCTCCGATCGTCACAGCCTTCTTCGTCACCAACTACGGCTGGAACAATGCCTTCACGGCAACGTCCCTGTTCGGCATCATCGCCATCGTAGCCTGGATCTTCGTAAAACCGGGCAAACAACTCGTCCCGCAGGATAAGTGATTG
>CABMPA010000143.1 GCA_902388315.1 uncultured Megasphaera sp.
GATAGCCGGAATTTATGACAGCTGACACATGGTTGTAATACCATCATGAATTTGACGCGGTGAAGCCGCCTCTGAATCCGAGAAAAGGCCGTAGCTCGTTGTTCGTAAAGACCCGCCATCATACTCGGTTAGGCTGTGGTGAAATCTCTCTAGCGGGCTTCCCACGTGGAAGCCCCTACGCACAAGGCCGCCGGCCGTGCATTATTTTACGGTCTGCCCACCTGCGGCCTGCGACCGGCGTCTTATTATCATCGCCGTCTTGACGATGCTTGAGGATTGACGGTATAATAGATATGTGAAAATAGGCAGCCGCCCAAGATGGGGATCCGGGGCGGCTCTTTTTTTGTTTTGTCGTCAGTATGCCAGGGAGGGCAGGTATCATATAGATGGGTAGTATTAAAGTACAGAAATTGAGTAAGTCTTTTGGGGTACATACGGTATTCCATGATGTCAGTTTTGAAATCCGCCGGGGCGAACGGATCGGCCTCATCGGGGCCAATGGGGCCGGGAAGTCGACGCTGCTCAAGTGCCTCATGGGCGAAGAGGAGTACGATAAGGGGGCTTTTGTCGTTTCCGAAGGCGAATCGATTGGCTATTTACAGCAGGATATCACTTACGCCGACGATGTGACGTTGCGCCAGACCATCACTGAGGCCTGGCAGGATGTCATGAAGCTGGAAAAAGATTTGAAGGCTGTCGAAAAGGATATGCAGGCCCATCCCGATGATGAAGGCTTGATGAACCGCTATGCCCGGATGCAGGAACGGTTCGAGTGGCTCGGCGGCTATGAGTATGAGTCGATGTCTCGGAAAATCGTCCAGGGTCTGGGCTTTTCGGAAGCCGACATGGACCGGCCGGTCCAGAGTTTTTCCGGCGGCCAGAAGACGCGCATTAACCTGGCCAAGGCCCTCGTCCGCCGGCCGGACTATTTATTCCTCGACGAACCGACGAACCATCTCGATGTAGACATGCTGGAATGGCTGGAAAGTTATCTCCTGTCCTATGGCGGCGGCATCCTCATCGTATCTCATGACCGGTATTTCCTCGACCGCGTGGCAACGGGCATCCTCGAGTTGTCCCATGGTAAGGTGACCAAGTACAAGGGCAATTATTCGCGCTACATCGAACAGCATGCCCAGCAGCAGAAGGCCCTGGAAAAGGCTTATAAGAAACAGCAGGAGCACATCCACGAAACGGAAGAATATATCCGCAAGTACAAGGCCGGCATCAAGGCCAAGCAGGCCCGCGGCCGCCAGTCCCAGCTGGACCGGCTGGAACGCATCGAATGGCAGCCGGAAGATGAATCGCTGCATTTCAATTTCAAGCCTGCCGAAGAGTGTGGTCAGAAAGTCCTGGTCCTGGACAAGGTCAGCGGAGGCTTTGCCGACCGCCAGTTGTTCGATCATTTGTCGCTCCTCCTGCGCCGCGGCGAAGCGGCATCCCTCATCGGGCCCAACGGGACAGGGAAGACGACGCTCATCCGCATGATCATGGGCGAAAAGGAGCCGACAGACGGCCATATCACCTTGGGCAGCCGCGTCCATATCGGTTATTTTGCCCAGGAACACACGGATCTGCACGGGGCCTGGACGGTCCTTGATGAAATCATGAACGATTTCAGTTATGGCGAGGAAGAAGCCCGGTCCGTCCTGGGGCGCTTTATGTTCCGCGGCGACGATGTCTTCAAGGTCATCGACAGCCTCAGCGGCGGCGAACAGGCCCGGCTGGCCCTGTTGAAGCTTTTCCTGCAGGGGCCGAATTTCCTCATCCTCGACGAACCGACGAACCATCTCGACATCCCGACGCGGGAAGTCCTGGAACAGGCGCTGCTGGAATTCGGCGGAACCTATCTGGTCGTATCCCATGACCGCTATTTCCTCGATAAGATCACCCAGCGGACGCTGGTCCTGGAAAACAAGCAGCTCACGGAATATGTAGGCAATTACAGTTATTACCGGGAAAAGGTCCGTGAAGCCCAAGAAGCGGCGGAAAAGGAAGCTGCAGAAGCGCAAGGTTCCTCGCCGGCTCATGAAAAAGAGGCCGCCCCGGCAGCGAAGGAGACGGAACCGGCTCCGGCTGTGAAAGCCCCTTCTAAAGCCCCGGTTTATGGCCAGGCAGCCAAGCTGGAAAAAATCGAGATGAAGATCGCCGAACTGGAAGCGACTATCAAGATGTACGAAGTACAGATGAATATGCCTCAGAACCAGACCGATGCGGACGCCATGATGGAATTGACGAAGGAATATGAAACGGCCCAGGCCCAGCTCGATGAAGCCTATGAAAAATGGGAAGCCCTGTCGGAATCGTGACGCTGTCCAGGCATGGAAGATATGAAAAATAAATATAAACTTTAGGAACAGGGAGTCGTAAAACGTAAAACTTTACGCAACTATCCCGATGTGCAGTTTTAAAAAGCCCGTTTTCTTGAGATGATTTTTAAAAATATCAGGAAAACGGGCTTTACAAGTTTCCTGGACGTGGTATACTATGCTCAACTCCCACAAAGAGGGAACCTTTATTATACCTATGAAGAATACGGAAAGATTCCGATAGAAGGGAAGCGTTTCTATATGGCAACAAAATTCAACCCGGTTACACCGGAATTATTAGCAGAATTACGTCAGGTCGTCGGTGATAAATATGTCAAGACGGACGAAGATTATTTGGAAAAATATCAGACTGACGAAGAAGGGAACTCCCATTATTTCCATAAACCGGAAGTCGTCGTCTTCCCTGGTTCTACAGAAGAAGTGGCAGCTATTGTCAAATTAGCTAATAAATATCTCGTACCGATTACGCCGCGCTCGGCTGGTTCCGGCGTCGCCTGTGGCGCTATCCCCGTCTATCATGGCATAGTCGTCGAATTGGAACGGATGAACCAGATCCTCAAGTTCGATGCCGACAATATGTATGCTATCTGCCAGACCGGCGTCATCACCGGTGATCTGCAGCGGGAAGCTGCCAAACACGGCCTCTTATATGCCGGCGATCCGTCCAGCGCTGACAGCAGCATGATCGGCGGCAACGTCGCCAATAATGCCGGCGGCAACAAGGCCGTCAAATATGGTACGACGCGCCATCAGATTTACAGCTTGAAAGTCGTCACGCCGACAGGGGATATCCTCGACGCCGGTGCCCGCCTGAAGAAGAGTTCTACCGGCCTCTGCCTGGAACAGCTCTTCGCCGGTTCCGAAGGGACTTTGGGCATCATCACGGAAGTCACGGTCAAACTCCGTCCTATGCCGCCGTATGCCTTCAACATGGTCTGCGTCTTCAAGACCGATGAAGAAGCTTTTGCCCTGCCGAATAAGATCCTCAAGGCCGGTATCGATCCGACGAGTATCGAATTCATGGATAATGAAGCCTTGCGCATGACCTGCAAGTTCCTGGACATGACGATGCCTCATGTCGGTGAAGGCTGTGATTACGTCATCGTCACCGTCGAATCGTTCAGCGAAGACGATTCGGACCGCAAGATGGAACAGCTCTGCGATTTGGCTGAAGCCAACGGCTCTATCGACGAGTTTGAAGCCGATAAACGTATCTGGAAGCTGCGCAAACAGTTCGCCGAAGCTGCCCGCGACGTCGATAAGATGTTCCAGACGGAAGACTTCGTCGTACCTCTCGACAAGATTCCGGATATTACTAAACAGATTCCGGAACTGCGCGAAAAATACGACCTCTACTGCGTCACTGTCGCTCATATCGGCGATGGCAACATCCACGTCCTGCCTTTGAACGCTAAGGGCCTGTCGCCGGAAGAATGGTTTGAAAAAATCAAGGCTTTCCACCGCGATCTCTTCCCGCGCGTCTATGCGCTGGGTGGCAAGATGTCCGGTGAACACGGCATCGGTTATAAAAAATTAGAAGAATTCGCACTTTGCACACCGCAAGCCGAACTTAATGTCATCAAAGCTATCAAGAAAGCATTAGATCCCAATAACATCATGAATCCCGGTAAATTAGTAGATATTGACTAATTATTTCATAGAGGGGAAGGCAAATTGCAAAGACGGCAACGATTATATTCATAATAATCGTTGCCGTCTTTTTATATATTTACTATAATAGAAGAAAGGAAATTACTAATGTACTTATTATAATCCTATATCTATGAAAACAGGTGATGAAATGAAATACTACAGCCGCTTAAAGACGCTTCGGTTGGAAGCAAGGCTCTCTCAGGCCGATGTGGCCAAAATCTTGAAGTGTTCACAAGTTGGATACGGCATGTATGAATTGGGGAAACGGAAAATCCCCGTAGAAAAGTTGATCCAGCTGGCAAGGCTGTACCACACCTCGCTCGATTACATTGCCGGACTGACAGACGAACGGGAACCCCGGCCCAAACATCGGGAGGACGAAAATACCAGTTTGTAGTACGGAGTTTGTAGTTTGCAGCAGAGGGCTTTTAATTTAAAACCATTCGCTAAACTACAAACTGCAAACTTAATACTCAAAAAGGAGCTGCCTTTGAAGGACAGCTCCTTTTTGCTATACATTGAAACGGAAGTATGTGACGTCTCCGTCTTGCATGATATAATCTTTCCCTTCCAGACGGACCAGGCCTTTTTCTTTGGCAGCCTGTTCGCTGCCGCAGGCGATGAGGTCGTCGTAAGACACGATTTCAGCGCGGATGAAGCCGCGTTCGATATCGGTGTGGATTTTGCCGGCTGCTTTCTGGGCTTTCGTGCCGTTGACGATGGTCCAGGCGCGGACTTCGTCGGCACCGGCGGTGAAGAAGTTGATCAGGCCCAGCAGGGAGTAGCTGGCTTTGATCAATTTGTCCAGGCCCGATTCAGGCAGGCCCAGTTCTTCTAGGAAGACTTCGGCTTCGTCATCCGGCAGTTCGGCGATTTCCGCTTCAATCTTGGCCGAGACGGCGACGACCTGGGCACCTTCCTGGGCGGCGTATTCTTCGACGCGTTTGACGTTCGGGTTGGCGTCGGGATTACCCGCTTCGTCTTCGGCGACATTGGCGATGTAGATGATCGGCTTCAGCGTCAGGAGATTGAGTTCTTTGACCTGGGGCAGTTCATCTTTCGTCAGGCCGGCTTTGCGGGCCGGTTCGCCGTTTTCCAGGCAGGCCAGGACTTTTTTCAGGACGGCATATTCGACTTTGGCTTCTTTATCGCCGCACTGAGCGACTTTGGCGATGCGGTCAGCCCGTTTCTGTGCCGATTCCAGGTCGGCCAGGC
>CABMPA010000144.1 GCA_902388315.1 uncultured Megasphaera sp.
CGGCTGGTATACGGGAATGTCGTCCAAATCCAGGCAGCTGGCCTGAGAGGTATACGATTCTTCCTGTTCCAGATAGCTTATCCCGTAGCGTTCACACAGGTATTTCAAGGTACTACGCAGATAGCCCAAATTGATTTGGGTGAAATGCTGATTCGTCACTTTGCCCAGCTTTAGTCCTCGTTTGAAATCCCGGTTATAGCCGCAGACAAGGGTCCCTATCTGATGGTCAATGCAAAAATTTTCGCATATTTCCGGCTCATCGGCACTGTCAGGAAGCCATTCTTGATGTTGATAGCGTTTGTCGACAAGACGAGAGGGAACCATCCCCCTTTTTCACGATAGTGCGGCAAGCAGACATCTTTCGACTGGTAGTCACCTGCCTTGACTTTCTGCAAAATCCCGAAAAAAGACCGAAAACTGCGGTCGGCCATCTTCAATATCTGCTGGGCAACACCGGCCTGTAACAAGCCATAGTTTTCATTTTCCTTGCAAATGGGGTAATTTTCTTCGTACCGCAAGAATTGCCGGGTATCGAAGTAATGCTGCCGAATCGTATAGACCGCTACATTGTACAAATTATTGCTATATTGGCACATTTCCCGGAGCATCGTATACTCTTGTTTCGACAAGCCGCGGATGACATTCGATTGCGTTAAGTACATCTGGAATTCACCTCCTCTGTTATCTACCATTATACCCTGGCCGAGGTGAAAAGGCTAAGACAGAAAAGACATAGGGTGGATTTCGCAGGCATCGAACCTGCGAAATCCATCATTATGATGCCCCTACCTAAGAGGAAGGAGTCTTCTGGCGAAATTAGGATAAATTACAGGTATAAGCAAAAAAAGAGGCCGTCGCACGTGCGACAGCCCCTTTAAAGTGATTAATAGCTGGCAGAACTCCCTTCCAGAACTAATTGTTTGCCCAGTTCATAAGCCTGCTGGAGTTCTTCAGCAAAGTGTTTTTCGTGGTATGCTTTTTTATCTGCTTCGGAGAAAATTGATGATTCGTACTTACTGTAATCATTGAATTGCAGGGTATTGAAAGCGTAAAATTTACGAGGCGCTGTTCCCAAAATCGTTGCGGCGAAGGTTTCAAAGGGAGTCAGACTATCCTGCAAATGAAACTCTCTGGCCTGTTCTTCCGTGGCGTTCATGGTGTACAGGAACGCAGAAGGCAGTTTCTTCCCCAATACCGAGGGAATTTCCCGGCTGTATATATAGAGCGAAAAGAACAACCGTTCCAGGAAGGCTTGCATCCCCGAGGTAATGTTCATGAAGTAAATGGGCGAACCGAAGAGGACGGCATCGGCCTGCTTGACTTTTTCCAGAACTGGTGTCAGATCATCCTTGACAATGCAGGTCCCATGTTCCTTGTCCTTCCGTTTACAGTAAAAACAGCTGATGCAGCCTTTATAGTTCAGACTGTACAAATCGATACATTCCGTATCGGCACCGACTGACGCAGCGCCTTCTAAAGCCTTATGCAAAAAGGTGGCTGTATTCCCCGCGCGGCGGGGGCTTCCGTTAATGGCAATGACGTTCATAAATATTACTTCCTTTCCATAAAACTGGTTATGATAGATTACTTGGAGGAGTGCCGTGAAATGGCTGCTGTCCGGGACTGTCTGGAATTGCGGAGCGAACGGGCGGCATTGATGCGCAGCGTTTCCGCTTCATCGGCTGTCACATGGTAGTCCGTGTACGGAATTACCTTTTGCGAGATAAATTCCGTTGTTTGTTCCAATAACGTTTCCGGAGCCAGTTCTGGTTCCAGTGTTTCCAGGCCGGGATAGGACAGGCCCTTCTCCCAATCATGCATCCGATTGTACGGACAGGCATCCTGACAGCTGTCACACCCACAAATCCAGGTACGGCACGCTGTATCTTCCATCCCTTTCGGTACTTTTCCCTTGCCAAAGGTGGTAATGAAAGAGACACATTCGAAAGGATTCATCGTGAACGGCCCCTTAAGGGCGCCGCTGGGACAATTTCTCTGACAGAGATTACAGGTTTCCGCACAAGGCTTCAGCGAAGTGGTCTGTCGAAATGTACAGCTGCGGTCGATCACATAGCCCACGAGCTCTACAAAAGACCCCTCTTCTGTATAGAGGAAATTATTTTTTCGGATAATGCCCAGCCCGGCCATCATGGCTGCATACCGCAGGGGACCGATGCTGAGGTGTCCGAATTGCGTTCCCCCTTCACAGCGTATGTCCTGTTCGGTAAACCACGTTTCCAATCGGCGGCATTTCTCTTCTGTCTCGGCACAAGGCCTATTGCTGGGAGACAGGAAAAAGCTCTTGGCATATTTTCCCTGTAACGAGGCAGGATACCGATATTTCCCCAGCCAAAGCGTACAGATTACGACGGATTTTGCCCAGGGGAACCGGTCCCTGATGCCTGCCAGATTACCTACGCCCTGATAAAAAAACTTGCTGGAAGGGATGTCTGCCTCTCTCTTTTCCAGTCGTTCGCGAAATCCCTCCATGTCTTCAATCGGGATGATACCACCATTATCAAAGCCACAGGCAATGGCCATATCGTGGATTTTCTGACCAAGAATGTCGTCACGCATCATCAAAACACCTTCATTGCATATATGGAAAATGAATTACCCCATTAATTGCAATAATAATTGCTCTAATTGCCTCATCTTTGTTTTCCCCAACCGGGATTCTAGTTCATCCTGTGCTTCCTGCCAGTAGCTATGCGCTTTAGAGAATACATCCAGGCCTTCCGTTGTCAGTTGAATGAATCGTTTCCGACCTGGAGATGGGATATTTTCCACCAAATGACGGCGCTCCAATAAAGACAGGTTGCGGGACAGGGTCGTACGATTCAAATTCATCGCTGCCGACAAGTCCGTCACAGAGATAGGTCCTAAATCCTTTACGTGCCGGAGGACGGAATACTGTTGTATCGTGATCCCGGCCTTTTGCATATACTTATCGTAAAGAGCGGTGACAGCCAGATTGGCTTGTCGTAAATTATAGGCATGACACGCCCTGAGATGGGGTTTGGTATGTAAGGGTTCCATTGGCTTTTCTATGAGTCTCCTTCTATTGTGTATATACACATTGTAGGATACATTCTGATTTCTGTCAACCCATACGAGGAAAACAGGGACATCAAAACTCAAAAGGCCATAAAAAAGAGGCTGCAACAAAATGAGCTAAAAAATCATTTTGTTGCAGCCTCTCCTGATTAGGTCGTGACTAAACTTCACGGCTACGAACCATGAGTCACAAGCCACGAATACTAAATCTGTGCAAAGAGTTTCTTTCGGGTCCGTTCGGCTTCGGCTTTGATTTTTTCGATGTCCAGTTTGGTGAATTCCTTGTGGCGCAGGAGGACTTCGCCGTTGACCAGGACCGTATCGACATCCATGCTGTTGGCACTGTAGGCCATGAGGCTCAGGGTGTCGTTCTTGGGATACCAGTGCAGGCCTTCGCGGTCGACCAGGGTAATGTCGGCTTTATAGCCCGTTTCCAATTTGCCGACGTCCGTATAGCCCAGGCACTTGGCGCCGCCTTCGGTCAGCATGTTGAGGGCTGTTTCGGCCGGGATGACCAGCGGGTCCAGGGTGTTCGCCTTGTGGATGAGTGTAGTCAGGCGCATTTCTTCGACGATGTCGAGGTTGTTGTTGCTCGACGCCCCATCGGTACCGAGGCCGACCGTGATGCCTTTGGCCAGCATCTTGGGCACCGGGGCGATGCCGCTGGCCAATTTCAGGTTGCTGCCCGGATTGTGAGCGACGCGGACGTGCTTTTCGGCCATGATATCCAGGTCATCATCATCGACCCAGACACAGTGGGCAGCCAGGCAGCCGCAGTCCAATACGCCGATTTCATCCATCAGGGCGATCGGCGATTTGCCGTATTGCTGCTTGATGTTTTCGACTTCCCCTTTGGTTTCGCTGAGGTGGATATGGATTTCAGCCCCTAATTCCCGTGCCTGGTCGACAAATTTATGCAGATAGTCGGGCGGGCACGTATAGGGGGCATGAGGCCCCATCATGACAGTAATGCGGCCGTCGGCCTTGCCGTGCCAGTCGAGGAAGAGCTGGCGGTTTTCATCGAGGCCGGCCTGGGCATTCGGTCCGATACCGATACTGCCTCGGCATAAGCAGGCCCGGATTCCCGATTCTTCGACGGCGCGGGCTTCCTGGTCCATGTGGTCGTACATATCGGCATAGGCCGTCGTACCGCAGCGGATCATTTCGGCAATGCCCAGCATGGATTGGGCGTAAATGACATCATCCGTCAATTTGGCTTCAGCCGGCCAGATTTTCTTTTCCAGCCAGTCCATGAGCTGCATGTCATCGGCATAGCTGCGGAAAACCGTCATGGCTACATGGTTATGGGTATTGACGAAACCCGGCAGGGCCAGCATGCCCTTTCCGTCGATGACTTCATCGTAATCGGCTGTATCCGGCGCTTCGGGAAAGCCTGTAATGCGCGAGCCGTCGATGGCAATGTTCTGGCCTTCTAACACGAGGTGATCCTGGTAGAGGGCTACGTGCTGAATCAGTTTTTTCATCGTTTCCCCTCCTGGTCCTTAGTCGAGATTCAAATATTTACGCTGTTCTTCGCTGAGCGTGTCGATGGCATAGCCCATGGAAGCCAGTTTGATCTTGGCGATTTCCGTATCGATTTCATGAGGCAGGACATAGACGTGATTGCCCAGTTCGGCATGGTGTTCGAGGATGTATTTGGCAGCCAGGGCCTGGACAGCAAAGGACAGGTCCATGATTTCTGCCGGATGACCGTCGCCGGCAGCCAGGTTGACCAGGCGGCCTTCCGCCAGGAGGTTGATGACATGGCCGTTGGGGAGTTCATAGCCTTCGATGTTATGGCGGGCTTCAAAGTGGCGGACTGCCAGGGCTTCCAATTCGGGTTTGTTGATTTCTACGTCGAAGTGACCGGCATTGGCCAGGACGACGCCGTCTTTCATGTTCTTCATGTGTTCGCCGCGGATGACGTCTTTGTCGCCAGTGAGGGTGACGAAGATATCGCCGACTTTAGCGGCTTCGGCCATGGGCATGACTTCAAAACCGTCGAAAACGGCTTCGATGGCTTTGATCGGATCGACTTCGGTGACGATGACATGGGCGCCCAGGCCTTTGGCACGCATAGCACAGCCCTTGCCGCACCAGCCATAACCGGCGACGACGACTTTCTTGCCGACGACGG
>CABMPA010000145.1 GCA_902388315.1 uncultured Megasphaera sp.
CCTGGAAGATATTTTTGCCCCAGGGGAAGTGGACCGCTTCTTCATCAACTTCTGCGATCCCTGGCCCAAGAAGCGCCATGCCAAACGGCGCCTGACGTACCGCGGTTTCCTCGACCGCTATGCGCGGCTCCTCCGCGAAGGGGGTAAAGTTTATTTCAAGTCCGACAATGCAGGGCTCTTCGATTTCACCCTCGACGAGTTCAGGGAATGTGGCTGGCCCCTGTCGGAAGTGACCTATGATTTGCATAACAGCCCTATTTTGAATGAAGCCATGACGGAATATGAAGCGAAGTTCAGTGCCAAGGGACAGCCTATTTTCCATTGTGTCGCTGCGCGTCCCAAGGAAGTGATTGCTCATGTTGAAGCCCAAACTGACGGTCAAGACCCGGCACCGGAGGACTAACGTCCTTTGGCTGATTGGGGTTTTTTCGTGCCTCATCGTCATCGGCATGGAAAATATCCTCAGTTCGACTTTTGTCCTCGATGGCGGCAGTACGGTCTACGGCTACCTGCTGAAGCAGCTTGGCTTCCTGGTCCTGGGCCTGCTGGCGGCTGCCGGTGCCTGGCACCTGGGATATCAGCGGCTGCGCCACTGGTGCGGTACGCTGGTCTTTATCAGCATCCTGATGCTCTTGGCCGTCAAGGCTATCGGTATCACCGTCAATGGCGCCCAGCGCTGGCTGGGCTATGGCGCCGTATCTTTCCAGCCTTCGGAATTTGCCAAATTGGCAGCCATCATCTGTACGGCTGCGGCGCTGACTTTCTTTTGGGAATGTCACGGGGACCAGCAGGCCGTCGTCGAACGGTTCACCAGGAAGTGGCATGTCGAACATCTGGCCCCGCTGTTATTGGAAAAGGAGAAGCTCTTCAAGAGTTATGGCATGATTTGCCTCTTGCCGGCCTTTTTCCTGGCCGGTCTCATCCTGATCCAGCCTGATGCCGGTACGGCTATCGTCCTTTTTGTACCGTCGGCGTTCATGCTCTTCTGCAGCGGCATCCCCCTTTATGACCGGCACTGGTCGTGGTGGAAGGTGATTCTTTCTGTTGTCGTGATGCTGGCCGTCATAGGCCTGGCCTTTTATTTCTTTGGTCATGATTACCAGAAAGACCGCATCCAGGCCTGGATATCCCCCAAGGAATACAAGAAGACCATAGGCTATCAGATAAACCAAAGCCTCATCGCCATCGGCTCCGGCGGCGTCTGGGGCCAGGGCATAGGGACGGGCATCAGCAAGTTCAATTATCTGCCCGAAGCCCATACGGACTTTGCCTATGCCATCCTCTGCCAGGAATGGGGTTTTCTGGGAGGCGTCCTGGTCGTATTCTTGTTTTTGGCCCTGATTTATTTCGGCGTCCAGACCGCCGGTTCCTGTCAAGACCGGTTCGGCATGTTCCTGGCTATGGGGATTACCTATTCCCTCGGCGGACAGGGCCTGGTCAACATGGCCATGGTCACGGACCTGTTTCCCGTCGTCGGCGTCCCGCTGCCCTTTATCAGCTACGGCGGGTCGTCCCTTATTTTGAACCTTATTTCGGCATCGCTCCTGCTGCGCGTCAGCTACGATAATTATATCGCCGCGGCGAAGGAGCAGGACCTGAGTGCCCATCAGGCCCGGCAGGCCTTGCGTCCGCCTTTTATACGGCATTGAATTTAGGAGGATTTTGATTTTATGGAACAACGAAGAATTATTCATGTGGAAGAACGGCTGCCTATCCTGCCGACGATTCCCCTGAGTTTACAGCATCTCTTTGCAATGTTCGGCTCGACGGTCCTGGTCCCGTTCCTGCTCCACGTCGATCCGGCAACGGCCCTGTTCATGAACGGCGTTGGTACGCTCATTTACCTGACTATTTGTAAATGGCGCCTGCCGGCTTACCTCGGTTCGAGCTTTGCTTTCATTTCGCCGGTCCTGGCCGTCTGCGCGACGCCGGGTATGTCCTATGGTGATGCCCAGGGGGGCTTCATCGTCTTCGGTCTGTCCTTCATGGTCCTGGCGGCCATTGTCGACAAGGTCGGCACCAAGTGGATCGACGTCCTCTTCCCGCCGGCGGCTATGGGCTCCATTGTAGCTATCATCGGTCTGGAACTGGCGCCGCTGGCTATGAATATGTCCGGTTACATGGGTGAAGTCCAGGGCATGTCCAATGAAACGGCTATGATCATTTCTACATTCACCCTGGTCGTCACTATCCTGGCCACCGTCCTCGGCCGGGGCTTCATCGGCATCATCCCCATCCTCATCGGCGTCATTGCCGGTTATATCTTGTCGTTCTTCATGGGCGTCGTCGATTGGACCCACGTCCAGGAAATGCCCTGGTTCGCGCTTCCGACCTTCTATAAGCCGGAATTCAATCTTAGCGCTATCATGATGATTATGCCGGCCCTGTTCGTCGTCCTGGCCGAACACCTGGGCCATCTCTTCGTCACCAGCGACATCGTCGGCCGCGACCTCATCAAGGATCCGGGCCTGCACCGGTCCCTCTTTGCCGACGGCTTGTCCAACGTCCTGTCCGGCCTGGTCGGTTCGACACCGAATACGACGTATGGTGAAAACATGGGTGTCATGGCCATTACCGGCGTATACAGCACATGGGTCATCGGCGGCGCCGCTGTCTTTGCCATTCTCTTTTCCTTTGTCGGCAAGATCGCAGCCCTCATCCACGCCATCCCGACGCCGGTCATGGGTGGCGTCTGCATCCTCCTGTTCGGCTTCATCGCCGCTTCGGGCCTGCGTATGCTCGTCGAAAAGAAAGTCGATTATACGCGCTCGAAGAACCTCATCCTCACGGCTGTCACCATGATTTCCGGCCTCAGCGGGGCGACCATCGTCCTCGGTCCGGTCCAGCTCAAGGGCATGGGCCTGGCTACGGTCGTCGCCATGGTCATGAGCCTCATCTTCCTTTTCTTTGAAAAGATTCATTGGGCCAACGAATAAGGCGGCCTGAAAGGAGTTCCGTCTATGACTATTCCACAACCGAAAACCCGCGACGATTTGATCGCGCTGCTCTCGATTACCGATCCTGATGAACTCCAGGCTCTCTATGATGCTGCCTATGCCGTCAAGGCGGCCAATGTAGGACGCGTCGTCTATTACCGGGGCCTCGTCGAATTTTCCAATTACTGTATCAAAGACTGCAAATACTGTGGCATCCGCAAGAGTAACGACGAAGTGGAACGCTTCGATACGCCGCGTGACGACATCCTGGCCATGGCCCGCTGGGCCTGGGAGAACCGCTACGGATCCCTGACCCTCCAGTCCGGTGAACGGCAGGACGAAGAATTCATCGACTACGTCGAAGGCCTCGTCCGCGACATCAAGGATTTGAGCCACGGCGAACTGGGCCTGACCCTCTGCGTCGGCGAACAGACAGAAGAAACGTACCGCCGCTGGTTCGACGCCGGTGCCCACCGCTATCTCCTGCGCATCGAAACGAGCAATCCCGATCTCTACGCGACGCTCCATCCCCAGGACGGCCATCACCGCTGGCAGGTCCGCAAGGACTGCCTGGACAGCCTGCGCCGCATCGGCTACCAGGTCGGGACGGGCGACATGATCGGCCTGCCGGGACAGACGATTGGCGATCTGGCCGATGACATTCTCTTTTACCGGGACATGGACATCGACATGATCGGCATGGGCCCTTACGTCGTCCATCACAACACACCTGTCGGCAAGGACGTCATGGCTTCGGGCGGAGACAGCGCCGAAGAAAAGAAGCGCCGCCTGGAACTGGGCCTCAAGATGATTGCCGTCACGCGCCTTTTCCTGCCCGACGTCAACATCGCCGCCACGACGGCCCTCCAGGCCCTCCATCCCCTGGGACGGGAACTGGGCCTCAAAGCCGGGGCCAACGTCCTCATGCCCATCGTCACAGTCCCTAAATACCGGCCCCAGTACCTCTTATATGACAACAAGCCCTGCGTCGATGAAGTACCGGACCAGTGCAAGAACTGCCTCAGCGCCCGCGTAGCCTCCGTAGGCGACACCATCGGCCTGGGACAATGGGGCGACTCGCCGCACTTTTTCCATAAGAAGTAGGGGCTGCCGCCCGCAGGCCGCAGTCCGCCTTGGAATCAGATTGACCATATTTCTTCAGGATACTCGTGACTCGTAAGAAAGGCCCCGATTGGGGCCTTTGCTAACCCCTAGCCACTAGCTGCTAACAACTCCAAAAGGCGCTGTCTTCATGAGACCGCGCTTTTTTTTCGATAAAAAATAGGTGAATGTGATATAATTAAAAAAAAGTTTGTTGGGGGTGAAAAAATGCGTACCAAAGATGAACTTAAAGAAATTATCCGAATCATGGCAGATACTTATTATCAAATCTTTGGAGATGCCATAGAGCAAATACTGCTTTATGGGTCATATGCTCGTGGAGATAATACCGTTGATTCAGACATTGACCTGGTAGCGATTGTCCGGGGAGATCGACAAACATTGCAAAATAAATTGAAACAGGTATGGGACGTTTCATCTGATTTAGAATTACAATATGATGTTATCATTTCGCCAACTGTAATCCCTTATGATGAATATATTAAATATAAAGAAGATGTGCCTTATTATCGAAACATCCAGAAGGAGGGGGTGAACATCGTTGCATGAACGTCGTCTAGAATTGATGAATTATCGTCTGGCTATGGCAGATGAAAAGTTGAATTCAGCTAAGATTCTTTTAGAGTATAAAAGTTATAAAGATTCTATTAGCCGGTCTTACTATGCCATGTTCACGGCTGTTCGCGCAATTCTTGCCCTTGATGGAGTTGATTTTAAGAAACATGCTGGTGTCATATCCTATTTTCAAAGAGAATATATAAAGTCAGGCATATTCGATAAAATGTATTCAAAATATTTGAGCCAGGCATTTCAGGTACGTAATAATACCGATTATGCTGATTTTTTTATAATCTCACAAGATGAGGCACAAGAGCAATACGATAGAGCAGTAGATTTTTGTTGTCAGATTAAAAAGTATTTAAAAGGAAGGACAGCACCACTCATTGAACAATTAAGCAAAAATTAAGCAGAAATTGAGCAAAAAAGGCCCCGATTGGGGCTCTTGCTAACCACTAGCCACTAGCTGCTAACCACTCAAAAAGGGCTGTCGCACGTGCGACAGCCCTTTTTGGAAACTGGCGGAAAGGGTGGGATTCGAACCCACGGTGCGTTGCCGCATCACTAGTT
>CABMPA010000146.1 GCA_902388315.1 uncultured Megasphaera sp.
CATCCCCAATGCGGCCCAGCCCGGCAAAGGCGGCATCCCGACGGTCATCATCTTCCTGACGGCCGACAGCTTCGGCGTCCTGCCGCCCATTTCGCGGCTGAGCAAAGAAGCGGCCATGTACCACTTCGTCACGGGCTTCACGTCAAAAGTCGCCGGCACGGAACAAGGCATTACCGAACCGATTCCGACCTTCTCGACCCTCTTCGGCGAACCCTTCATGCCCCTGGCACCGGATATCTACGCCGGGATGCTCGGCGAACGCATCGAAAAATACCACACCAAGGTCTACCTGGTCAATACGGGCTGGACCGGCGGCCCCTACGGCATCGGCAGCCGCATGGACCTGAAATACACGCGGGCCATGATCACCGCCGCCTTGAACGGCCAACTCGACAACGTCCCCTACCGTCACGACATGCGCTTCAACGTCGACATCCCCCAGGTCTGCCCGGGCGTGCCCAACCAGATACTCAACCCGCGGGCGACGTGGGACAACAAGAAATCCTACGACATCATGGCCAGGAAAGTCGCCGCCATGTTCTACGAAAACTTCAAGAACAAATACCCCGACATGCCCGAAGAAATCATCCAGGCCGGCCCGCGGGTGTAGTAGTTCGCAGGTCGCAGGTCGCAGGTCGCAGGTCGCAGGTCGCAGGCCGCAGTTCGCAGGCCGCAGGTCGCAGGCCGCAGGTCGCAGGCCGCAGTTCGCAGGCCGCAGTTCGCAGGCCGCAGTTCGCAGGCCGCAGCGACATCCATGATGTCGCACCGTAGGGGCCGTCCTGTTAAGGCGGCCCGCCGTAAAATTTAAAACCATCCACTACAAACTACAAACTTAAAGCTGTTAGCTGATAGTTGCCGTCTGGACTTCTCCCAATTTGACGGGGCCGCCGATGAAAAGCTGCTGCAAGTCGCCTTGTTCGCCGACTCTGGCGGCAATGGCCAATGTCCCGCCGGGCTGCTTCATGTAGCAGGCCACGTTCTTATGGGTCGTGCAGGCCAGGGCCGCTGCGACAGCCGCCGAGCCGCTTCCGCAGCTGTTTTCCCAATAGAGGGTATCCGTTTCGCGGACGTAGACAGCGGGAATCATAGCCTGTTTCCGGGTATCGCAAAGGACCAGGCCGTATGCCGGGAAATCTTCCCCATCGACGTAATCTTCAAGGATATGCCAGTATTTCTCTTTGTCAATGCCTTCTAAATCCGGCACGAAGTGGACGAAATGCGTAATGCCCGGCAAATCGACGCGGAAAAAACGTGCCGGCACATCGCCGGCATCGACGAGGACACCGCTCACATCTTCTGGATAAGGCATTTCAATGAAAGCTTCGTACAGGCCCTCCCCTTTCCGGGCGACCTTGGCTGGCAGGATCGTGTCGCAACCCGAACAGGATACATCGTATACGCCTTGTTCCCTGCCATCGCAGGCCAACGCCCAGGCCGCCGCCGACCGCGATGCATTGCCGCAGAACTCGCCGCCCATCATGTCGACGCGCAACGGCTGCCCCTCTTGGCGGGTCACATAGCCGACCTGTTCCGCCTTGATGCCCGGCAGGGCCAACAACTTCGCCGCCAGGGCACTGTGCTCCGCTTTCGCTACCGGCGTCAGTACCAGAATCGTCGTATTGCCGCTGGGATCGGCCACTAAATAATCTATCGTCATGTCCATCTCTCCTTTAGTCTAGTGAAATATGCATCTATTATACCATGATTTGGGGAAGGCCGCAGGTCGCAGTTCGCAGTTCGCAGTTCGCAGGCCGCAGGCCGTCGTACGAAGGCCTATGTCATCATGCATAATCCCTTGAACTTAAAAGTTTCTCGTTCGTAGTTCATCGTTCATCGTGATGGGGCTATATTTTTCCCATACGACAAACGACGAACGACCTACGATCAACGTAAAAAGGGCTTGTCGCACGACGACAAGCCCTTTTTACGTTGTTAGTGGCTAGCAGTTAGTTGTTAGCTGATGGTTTTAAATTTGAAGGTTTTCTCTGCAAACTACAAACTATGTGCTACAAACTATAAAGTAAACGGGGCCTCGCATGATGACAGAAACCTTCATGCGATAATCCCTTAGCGACCGGCGGAACGGCGATGGCCGTCCCTATCCCTCCAAAATGTGGTATAATATAATTGAATAGGAGGCATGCTTCCATTGAATTTATGATAAAGGGGTTGATCTTATGTCGAAAACGGCAGCGGATATCATGGAAAAAAACGTTATTACGGCGCAGAAAGATACGTCCATTTTTGACCTCGTAGATATGTTCGTAGAAAACAATATCACGGCCATTCCTATCGTTAAAGACGACAAGGAAATCATCGGCATCGTCACCGACGCCGACCTCTTATATAAGGAAGTCAAACCCTGTGTCCCGCAGTACGTCAATCTCCTGGGGGCCAACATCTATTACGGCAACCTCAAGGAATACGCACAAGGCTTCAAGAAACTCTTTGCCTGCACAGCCGAACAGCTCATGACCAAAAAAGTCGTCATGGCCAGTCCGGACGCCACCATGGAAGACCTGGCCAGTGTCATGGTCGCCGAACACTTGAAAGCTATCCCTATCGTCAAAGACAAGAAACTCCTGGGCCTGGTAGAACGAAAGAATATCCTCAAACAACTCTATAACGAATACGGTGAAAATACGAAGTAAAAAAATAGGCTGTCGCTTAGCGGCAGCCTATTTTTGAGTATTAAGTTTGCAGTTTGTAGTTTGTAGTGAAGGCTTTTAAATTTAAAGCTCTTTTCTACAAACTACAAACTCCGTACTGCAAACTCATTTATCCTCGTACACGCGGACGCGGAGATGAAGGCCCAGTTTATCACAGATGGCGCGGCATTTCTTGATTTCTTCGCTGTCTTCGACGTGGTCGACGACGGTGAGGACGACGTTGGGGACGTACTGTTTGCAGTCGACGGCGAATTTGAGCATGGCGTCATAGGACTGGATGCCGAATTTGCTGCGCGTCAGTTCCAGATAGCGTTCTTTATTGGACGCGTTCATGCTGATGGAAATGGTATCGAGGATACCGCCGCCAAAATCCGGCGCCGTATCGCGGCCATAGGCCAGGTCAGACAGGCCGTTAGTGTTGACGCGGGTCTTCATGCCGGGATGCGTTTCCTTGACGTATTTCAAGAGGGCTGTCAAATCAGCGAGGCGTTCCGTCGGTTCGCCGAAGCCGCAGAAGACGACTTCGTTGATGTGGTCCCAGGGAGCCCCGTCGAGGGCCTTTTTCACTTCATCGACGGTCGGTTCCCGCTTCAGCCACAGCGTTTCATTTTCGGCCATTTTCTTCATGGACCGCAGACAGAAAGTACACGAACAGGTACAGCGGTTGGTCAGATTGACGTACATGCTCCACGGCCCTTCCGGTTTCATCTTCAAGCCATCTTCAAGATCTACATATTGTCCTTGCCCTACTACAGTGTAAACGATCATGATTCCCTATCCCCTTTTTTGTTATAGATTGGATGTCTGAACATCAAATGTCATTTTAACGTCGTCAGATATTCTTCAAAGGCCAGGCCGGCGTTGTGCGGCAGGTCCAGCCGTTCCGTATAAGCCATGACGCGGCAGATGAAGTCCGACGCTTTCTGTACGGACTGTTCCAGGCTTTCGCCGCGGACGACCGATGCCGATACGATGGCGGCAAAGACGTCACCGGTACCGCTGCGGTCACCGCCGATTTTTTCCGTTTTGACCCAGCTCGTCCGGCCGTGGTCATAGATGAAATTGCCGATATACGGGCCTTCGTGGATACCCGTCAGGATGACGCCCTGCGGCCCCTTGTCGGCCAGGGCCTTCGCCATCACCGTGAAATCGTCCTCACAGAGGTCGCGGTCTGACCGATAAGGCAGGCCCAAAAGTTCACAAGCTTCGGTCACATTAGGTGTCACGACGTCGGCATAAGCCAGGAGGCGCCGCATTTCGTCGCACATTTCCTGCGTATAAGACGGATACAACTGGCCATCGTCGCCCATGACCGGGTCGATGAAAGCCAGGGTATGCGGTCCTTTGAAATCGCGGAGAAAGTCGAGAACGATGTCGATCTGCCGGGCCGAGCCGAGGAAGCCCGTACTGATACCGTCAAAGGTCAGGCCGTTTTTCTTCCAGCTCTCGATATACGGCGTCATGTGGTCCGTATAATCGTCGAGATAGTAGTCGGCGAATCCCGTATGGACCGACAAGATAGCCGTCGGCAAAATGCAGCCCTGGACTTTCAGGGCCGATACGATAGGCAGGGCCACGGCGATGCTGCAGCGGCCATAGCCGGTGACATCATTGACCAGGGCCAGTTTCTTCTGATGCATATACAATCATTCCTTATCTTTTCAGGCTATAACCATAACCATGGAACTTAGCCCTGACCAGGCAAGCGGCCAGCGCATAGGCGGCGATCATATTGACGACACCTTCCCCGATGAGTCCCGGCACCATGGGAATCCCGACGGCCCAGCTGCCATAGAGGAGACTGCCCGACACGGTGTAAGCCAGGACCATCCAGGCGGCAGACAAGAAAAAGCCCAGGAAGACGCGCGGCGACGTCAGCTTCCACGCCCGTTTGTCCGGACGGACCGTATAAAAGACGGCTTCGACCATGACGTACTTGATGATCAGCGTCGGGATGATCCAAATGGGAAAACCGCCGATGAAATCGGACAGGGCCGAACCGACAGAAGCTGCCAGGGCCGCCTGCCGGCGCGTACTGAACAGGACCGAGGCAAAAATAATGGCATCCCCCAAATGGGCATAGCCCAGCGGAATCGGAATCTTCGGCACAAAAGTAAGAACAAAGACCAGCGCCGTCAAAACGGCAGCATAACAAAGGCTCCCGGCCGAAGCAGCGGGCTGTTTATTTTCCATAGAAGATGAATACATGTGCAATCCCCCAATACATATAGAGTTCACACATTGGCCAATGTATGGTTATGATTAATCTGTACCCTATTTTAGGGTATATTTGCCCTATTGTAAATGGGACAGATTTATTTTTTTCTGTCTACCAGAAAAAAATAAATCCGTAGGGGCCGTCCTGTTAAGGCGGCCCGCCTGAATCCCGTAAACACCATTTTGGAATTTGATATCTGCTACGTAAAGAAAAAGGGCTTGTCGCACGACGACAAGCCCTTTTTGAGTTTGAAGTTGAAAGTTTGATGTTTGATGTGGATGGTTTTAAATTTA
>CABMPA010000147.1 GCA_902388315.1 uncultured Megasphaera sp.
TTGAACATATAGGAGGCTCTATGGAATCCCTTGCCATCATCGCCGAATTCAACCCGTTCCACACCGGTCACGCCCGTTTAATCCACCAGGTCCGCCAGGCAGCCGGCCCGGAGGCGGCCATCGTCATCATCATGAGCGGCGCCTTCGTCCAGCGCGGCGAACCGGCTTTTTTCGATAAATGGCACCGTGCGGCCTGGGCCATCGCCGGCGGCGCAGATGCCGTCATCGAGCTCCCTGCGGTCTACGCCCTGTCCAGTGCTTCCGGTTTCGCCCTGGGCGGCGTCGCCTTAGCGGCCAGACTCGGCTGCCAGGCCCTGGCCTGCGGTATCGAACAAGGAACGGCCGGCGACTTCCTGACCCTGGCCCGCCGTGCCGATGAGCTGGAAGCCGTCCCGGAGACGGCAAAAAAAGTATCTGCCGGACAAGCCAGGACCGACATCCTGATGGCAGCCGCTCCCGACGAGGCCCGTCTCCTGGAGCAGCCCAATGCCCTGCTGGCCTTTGAATATGCCCGGGCTATCCTGCGGCAGGAGCAGGCCCTGACCTTTCTCCCCCTGCCCCGCCAGGGCCGCCATGGCGATGTCCGGTTAGGGGCACCCTTTGCCAGTGCCTCGGCCCTGCGGCAGGCCATGGCAGCCCATCCGGACGGGGCCAGTCCCTATATATCCTATATATTAGAAAGCAGCCGCCCTTCGCTGCAAAAGCTGCTGCGGCATGGTGCCTTCACCGATTACGGCCGTTACGGCGATTTCGTCGCCAGCCAGAACCGACTGCTCACGCCGGACCAGCTGAGCCGCCTGCCGGCCTTTACGGAAGGACTGGAAAACCGCTGGCACCGCGCCTTCATGGAAAGCGGCAGCTGCCCACAGGCCCTCAAGACCATCAAGACGCGGCGCTATGCCTACAGCCGCCTGTGCCGCATGGGCGCCTATACCCTCCTGCAGCCCTCGCGGGACCTCATGGACTGCTCTTATGAGGCAGGGCCGCAATATGCCCGCCTCCTGGCTCTCAACGAGCGCGGCGCCACCTTCCTGAAAGGGGTGAAAGGACAGTTTCCTGTCGTCACCAAAGTGCGTTCCGATGCTGCCAGCCTCTCTCCCCTGGGACAGGAACAGCTGAAACTGGACCTCAGGGCCAGCGACATCCAGTTCTTCTGCTTCACGAAAGAAGACCAGCGGCAAGGCCATCAGGACTACTATCATTCGCCGCTGTTCTTATCTGTCAAAAAATAAGATTACTTTTACAATTGTTTTACAGCCTAAAATCTGTTATGATATGTATTGTATTTTTAAAATTATAAGGAGGTTTTCCGCGTGTCTTTAAATCTTAATATTTATCAGACCCTGGCTGCGGCCATCGTCGTCTACTACGTCGGCGTCTTCTTGCGAGTCAAGATCAGCGTCCTGCGTAAGTATTGTATCCCGGCGCCCGTCGTCGGCGGCATTTTATTCGCCATTATCAATTGTATCTTATATACCCAGGGCATCTGGAAATATGAACAGGATACGATCATGCAGAACATCTGCATGATGCTCTTCTTCACCAGCGTCGGCTATACGGCCAGTATCAGCCTCATCAAGCGCGGCGGCGTCATGGTCTTAAAAATGGCCATCGTCACGACGATCTTGATCATCTGTCAGAACATCATCGGTTCCGGCTTGGCCATGGCCTTTAACTTGAGTCCCCTCCTGGGCCTGGCAACGGGGTCCATCCCCATGGTCGGCGGCCACGGTACGGCAGCGGCCTTTGGTCCGCTCCTGGAAAGCATCGGCCTCGACGGCGGTGCGACCATTGCCGTCGCAGCGGCTACGTTCGGCCTCGTCGCCGGCGGCGTCATCGGCGGCCCGATTGGCGAAGAACTGGTCCACAAATTCCATCTCGTCAGCTCGGCCGAATCGGAACGTTTCGACCCGTCCTTCAATGCCAGCACCGTTTCGACGCTGAAAGCCGTCGCTGGCAATAAGGAACGCGCGGAAAACGCCATCAAGATTGAAAATAAAATCGGCCAGACCATCGACAACTACCGCTTCATGAACGCCATGGCCCACCTCTTCCTGGCCATGGGCCTGGGCACGCTGGTCAGCGGCTTCTTCAGCAGCATCGGCCTGGTCTTCCCGGGCTACATCGGCTCCATGATCGTCGCCGCCGTCATCCGCAACATCGCCGACTTCACTCACGCCTATAAAATCTATCAGCGTGAAAGCGAAGTCCTGGGCAACCTGAGCCTGACCGTCTTTTTGACCTGCGTCCTCATGAGCCTCAAGCTCTGGCAGCTCGCCGACCTGGCCGTCCCCCTGGTCGTCATGCTCCTCAGCCAGGCCCTGTTCATGGCCATCTTCGCTTACTTCATCGTCTTCCGCGCCATGGGCAAGGATTACGAAGCAGCCGTCATGACCAGCGGCGTCTGCGGCTTCGGCCTGGGCGCTACGCCGAACGCCATCGCCAACATGACAGCCATGACCGAACTCTTCGGCCCGGCACCGACGGCCTTCTTCGTCATCCCCCTCATCGGCTCGCTCATCATCGACCCGGTCAACGCGTCGATCATCACCGTATTCATCAATATTTTCCACTAGGGGCTCGTGGCTCGTGGCTAGTGGTTAGCAGTTAGCTGCAGTCCCATGGACCGCTTGCGTAGGGGCCGTCCTGAAAGGCGGCCCGGCTCTCCTGCCAGGAGAGCTGTCAGCGCAGCTGACTGAGAGGTTAATCGGTAATCTGCTGTCTACGAACTTCGGTGTCAGCTTATGGAATTCCCACAAACGGGCCGCCCAGCCACAGCTGTCCGTTCCAGCAACCGTCCTGCGCCTCCCGTTGGTTGGCACCTGACGGGCTGGAAAGGCTTGGGATGGCCCCTACGGCAAAAGGGCTTGTCGTCATGCGACAAGCCCTTTTGCTGGAGGAACGTCCCTTCCGGTCACACACCGGGAGGGGCTTTTTTTGTATGGAATTTTATTTAGCCATCAGGCTGGCTACTTTGTTGGCAAAGGCGACGGGGTCGTCGGGCATGATGCCTTCGAGGAGCAGGGCCTGATCGTAGAGCAGGTTGCAGTAGTCTTTGAAGGACTGGCTGTCTTTGCCCTGGTCGTGGACGGCCGTCAGCTTGCTGAACAGTTCATGCTGCGGGTTGATTTCCAAGATACGGCGGGCCTTGAGCATGGGGTTGTTGGCAGCGGCAAAAGCCTGTTCCATAGCCAGCGACGGGCCGGCGGCGTCGGCGACGAGGCAGACGGCACCGCTCTTGAGGCGGTTGGACAAGCGGACATCGGCGACTTTATCGCCCAGGAAGTCTTTCATGTCCTTCAAGAGGCCTTCGTTATCCTTGGCCAGTTCTTCGTTCTTCTTCTTTTCTTCCTTGAAGGCGTCATCTTCCAGGTCCAGGTCGCCGCGGCTGATGGAGTGGAAGCGGTGGCCTTCGTATTCGCCGATGGCTTCGACGGCGAATTCATCGACCGGGTCGGTCATGTAGAGGACTTCGATGCCGCGGTCGCGGAGCATTTCCATCTGCGGCAGGCCTTCGATGGCTTCTTTATCCTTGCCCGTTGCGTAGTAAATCTTCTGCTGGCCGTCTTTCATGCGGTCGACGTATTCCTTGATGGTACAGAGTTTATCACCGTTCGAGGACATGAAGAGCAAGAGGTCCTTCAATTTTTCGACGTTGTTTTCGCCGGTCATCATACCGCTGTAAACGCCGATTTTCAGGGATTTGCCGTATTCAGCCCAGAATTTTTCGTATTTTTCACGGTCCTTTTCCAGGTTCCGCTTCAACGTCTTGAGGATGGTCTTTTCCAGGTTGCGGCCGATGAGGCTCAGTTCGCGGCTCTTCTGCAGGAGTTCACGGGAAATGTTCAGGGACAGGTCCGGCGAATCGACGAGGCCTTTGACGAAGCGCAGGTAATCCGGCAGGAGGTCCTTGCATTTATCCATGATGAAGACGTGGCGCGAATAGAGCTGGATGCCCGGTTCATAGTCGGCATAATAGAGGTTGAACGGGGCCTGGCCCGGGATGAAGAGCAGTGCCGTGTAATCGACGGCCCCTTCGACGCGGTTGTGGAAGATTTCCATCGGTTCTTCCCATTCGTAGAACTGATGCTGGAAGAATTCCTTATATTCTTCCGGTTTAATATCCGATTTGTTGCGCGTCCACAAGGGCTGCATGGAGTTCAGCGTCCGCGTTTCCGTATGTTCTTCTTCCGGCGCATCTTCGATGACTTTGCCGTCGGCATCCTTCGGTTTTTCCTTGGTCGTGAAGTCCATGGTGATCGGGTAGCGGATGTAATCGGAATACTTCTTGACCAGGCTCTGGAGGGTCATCTTGTCGGTGTAGTTTTCTTCACTGTCGTCGCCGTAGAAGTCCTTGCCCAGGCTGAGGATGATCGTCGTGCCGTGTTTCGGTTTCTGACATTCTTCCAGGCTGTATTCGCCGTCACCGGTGGATTCCCACTTATAAGCCTGTTCTTCACCGGCCTTGCGGGTGACGACAGTAACTTTGTCGGCAACCATGAAAGCCGAATAGAAACCGACGCCGAACTGGCCGATGAGGTCTTTATCCGTGCTGTCTGCATCCTGGGATTCTTTCAATTTTTCCAAGAAGGCCTTGGTCCCGGACTGGGCGATGGTGCCGAGGTTTTCCATCAGATCCTGTTTATTCATGCCCAGGCCGTTATCGGAGATAGTCAGCGTGTGGGCGTCTGCATCGGGGGTCAAGTGGATTTCAAAGGCCGTATCGCCTTCGAGGAGGTCGCCGTTCGTCAAGGACTGGTAATGCAGCTTGTCGATAGCATCGGATGCATTGGAAATCAATTCGCGCAGGAAGATTTCGTGGTTCGTATAAATAGAATGGACCATCAAGTCCAGTAATTGTTTCGTTTCAGCTTGAAATTCATGGGTTTCTTTCGCCATACTCAAACACTCCTTTGTATGATTCTGCCGTAGTGGCGGATACCTTCAGGTACCCTTACACCAATATCATACAGCAAAAAGTCAAATAGTCAAGTATTTTTTAAGAATTTGACCTTTATCGTGTATTCAGTATGCAATTTGAAATAGTGTACCAGATTGTATTATACTATATTTAGCACGTTGATATGAGTAAAAGAGATAGATATTCGCAGGATTAACCTCTCAGTCAGCTGCGCTGACAGCTCTCCTAGCAGGAGAGCCGGGCCG
>CABMPA010000148.1 GCA_902388315.1 uncultured Megasphaera sp.
GCTGATAAAATTGTACATACATTGTGGATAAGTCAAAAAAAGAAATCTACAGTGGAAATGTGGATAAAAATCAACCCGTTGTCCACAGGTTGTCCACAGGTGTGGACAGCTTAAAATCAACGTCTTTTTCGACTTATCCACAAATTCACAGCCCCTATTACTAAGACTACTATTTTTTAATTCACATTTAATTAATTTATTCAGCGCAGAAAAGAGGATAACCCATTGAGACTAAAACTGAAAAAAGAAGATTTGAACAAAGGCCTGCAAGCGGTTCAAAAAGTCGCCCAGAACAAAAGCAATAATATATCTTCTGAAAACGGCTTGCTTATCAAAGCCCTCCATGGTATCATCGAGTTCCAGGCCAATGACTACGATATGGGCATCAAAATCACCGTACCTGGTATCATCGAAGAAGGCGGTGAAGCCTTTATCGCCAATCCCTATTTAATGGAATTGACTCGTCGCCTGCCCAGTGATGAAATCGAAATTATCAAGGAAGATGCCGATACACAACTGATCATTAAAGGCGGTAAGCTCAAGTTTGAATGTCTGACCATGAATCCCGATGATTTCAATGAAGTCGAAATCGTGGAAAACGGGTATGCCAGCTTTAAAACGACCAGCGTCATCATGAAAGACCTCATCGACAATACATCTTACGCCTGTGCGACGGACGTAGCCCGTCCGATTTTCATGGGGACCTTTCTGGATGTCTGCGATGACCAGATGACCATGGTTGCGACTGATACGCACCGGCTGGCTTTGAAAACGGCTACTTTAGATGAACCTGTGGATAATCCGTTACAGGCAGTTATCCCCAGCCGCTTGTTATCTGAAATTTCCCGCCAGCTGCCGACGGATATCCCGGAAACCGTCGAAATCACGGCCGTCCGGAATTACCTGGCCGTACAGTTCGGCAATGTCTACATCCGCACGCGTCTTATTGAAGGGGAATTCCCGAATTACCGCCGCGTCATCCCCAGTGATTTCAAATGCATCGTCACCGTAGACCGGGCTGAATTCACCGGCGCTGTCGAACGGGCTTCTATCGTAGCCAAAGATGCGCAGTATAACGTCATTAACTTCATCGTCGCCGATGACCAGATCAAACTCATGAGTCAGCATCCCGATTATGGTACGGTTGAAGACTACGTTCCCTGTCGTCTGGAAGGCCAGGGATTGGATATTTCCTTTAACGGGAAATTCATCCTCGACATCTTGAAACATTGCCATGATTCGGAAGTCATCTTGAAATCCAAGGAAAACAGCCCCATGCTGGTCCAGGATAAAGAAGATACTTCCTGTGTATTCGTTGTAACGCCTATGAGGACAAAATAATGGAAACAGTAAACATTACGACACCGATGATCCAGCTCGACCAATTCTTGAAATGGGCCAGTATTTTACAGAGCGGCGGTGAAATCCGCTTTCTGCTGGACGAAAAAAAGATTTTTGTAAATGGAACTTTATGCACTGCGAAACGCAAAAAACTCTATCCGGGAGACAAAGTCGAAATTAAAGGTATCGGTACGTATTTGATTAAAGGTGAATAATTATGATGATTGAATCGGTCCGGCTCCACCGTTTCCGGAATTATGATGATGAAATGATCACCTTTCCCAAGGCCATCATCCTCCTCTATGGGAAGAATGGCCAGGGGAAGACGAATCTATTGGAATCATTATATATGGGGGGCATCGGCAAGTCCTATCGGGGCATCGCCGATGCCGACCTCATCGGCTGGAACCAGGACCAGGCCAGTGTCATCATTCAGTTCCGGCGCAGGGAGACGCGGCAGCAGCTGAAGATCATCTTATCGAAGACGGCGAAGAAGGAACTCTGGGTCAATGAAACAAAAGTTCCCCAGAAGGAACTGGTCGGGACCCTCAATGAAGTCCTGTTCTCGCCGGATGACCTGCAGCTCATCAAGGGCAGCCCATCCCTGCGGCGCCGTTTCATCGACATGGAGATCTCCCAGGTCAGCCGGCCCTACTATCAGGAGCTGCTGCAGTATAACCGGGCTGTTTCCCAGCGCAATCTCTTGCTGAAGAAAATGAAATATGAAGGGATTCATCCCCTGGATGAATGGGACCGTCAGATTGCCGGTTTTGCCGCTTCGCTCGTCGCCAAAAGGCTTGCGGCCCTGCGCAAGATGGCCTTTTTAGCCGGTGTCCTCCACAAGCGGCTGAGCCGGGGGTCGGAAAAATTGGACCTGACATATGTTCAGCCCTATGACGGCGGCGACCGGAGTCATCAGACCGACCCGGAATGGTACTATACGTTATTGCAGCGCCATCTGGAAGAGGATGTCCGTCGTCAGGCGACATCTATCGGGCCTCACCGGGACGACCTCGTCTTTTCCGTCGGGCCGGCGGATTTGCGGAAATATGGGTCCCAGGGGCAGCAGCGGACGGCCGTCCTGGCCTTGAAATTATCAGAGCTGGAGTACGTCAAATCGGAGACGGGCGAATATCCCGTACTGCTCCTGGACGACGTCATGAGCGAACTGGACTCGGGACGCCGGCAGGCCCTGCTCGATTTCGTCCGCGATCGTATTCAGACGTTCATTACGACGACGGAGCCGGAAATCTTTGCCGGCATGGCCGGGTGTCATCCCATTTGCATTGAAAAAGGGAGGGTCCTGTCTCATGGAGGAACGCAGTCTTGAATTAAAAAAAGCCGGTTTAGCCATACCGAAAGTATTGGAGAAAAACCGGCTTCTTTTGCCTTATCACCTGTACCAGGCGAAAAGGGACTGGAAACAGATCGCTGGGGAACAGATTGCTAAATATTCATATATATTAGATTTTAAGGATAAACAGGTAATCATTGCCGTCATGAACCCGGTATATATGAATTATCTGTTTATGTATAAAAATAAAATAATAGAGGAAATTAATTCTTACATAGGGCATCGGGCCATTGCCGATGTCCGTTTTGTCAAAAAGGGGAAAAAGCCGGTCCGGACGGTCTATGAGACGCTGGAAGGCGAGGTGGAAGATGTCTTTCCCAAAGAGACTATCAGCCAGGTGCGCCTCGATGACGAGACGGTATCCCATATCCGCCAGGAAACGGCTCACCTGGCAGAGGGGCTGCGGGAAAAAGTCATCCAGCTCCGCTTTGCCCAGGCTAAAAGGAAGAAAGCCTATGAGCTGGAAGGCTTCGTGGCCTGTCCCCGCTGCGGCCGCTGGATGGCGCCTGGTGAAAAGGTATGTCTTTTTTGCCACAGCGCAGCCCGGCAGGCTCTGAAACGGAAAATCCGTTCCTTCCTCGACGATATGCCCTGGCTGTCGTGGGAAACGATGGCCGGTTATCTGAAGGTAGCCGTGACGGCAGCTGACGAAGAACAGGCATATAATGAAGTTCGCCGTAATCTCATCTATACCTATATTGAAAAGGTCTATTATGAATATGATACGGCAGCCGATGATTTCACCCTGGCCATGCTCATCACACGCCGCGTCCCTGGCGATATTCCGCCGAAATTCATTGAGAACCTCGTTGCCAAATACAGAAAGAAGGATGACCATGTATCTCCGTCTGAGTCGTGATATTTCCATCCCCGCCGGCGATGTCATATCGATCATCAATCTGGACGGGCATTCGGGCCAGTTCGTCCGGCGGAACCTGGGCCTTCCCCTGGTCGCTGTCGATGGGACCCCGGAAAAGGCATGGCGCAGCCTGGTCATTACCGGACGGCGCGTCTTTGCCCTGCCGGTTACGGGCGAGACTCTGGTCCGGCGCTATCAGAAGTGCCTGCGTCAGGTAAGGTATGTATTCAAAAATGTTTGAAATTAAGGTATAATAAAGTGTTAGATTGCCTAAATGAATCATTAAAATTGCAGGAAACAGGAGTTGAGAATCTCTATGTCGAAAGACAAAGCTAGATATGGTGCCGAACAGATTCAAGTATTGGAAGGCTTGGAAGCCGTCCGCAAACGCCCTGGGATGTACATCGGCAGTACATCGACACGGGGCCTTCATCATCTGGTCTACGAAGTCGTCGATAACAGTATCGACGAAGCCCTGGCCGGATATTGTACGCATATCGAAGTGACCATCCAGGATGACAACAGCATCACTGTCGTCGATAATGGCCGCGGTATCCCTGTCGCCATGCATAAGATTGGCAAGCCGGCTGTCGAAGTCGTACTGACGGTACTCCATGCCGGCGGGAAATTCGGCGGCGATGGCTACCCCATTTCCGGCGGCCTCCACGGCGTCGGGATTTCTGTCGTCAACGCCCTCAGTGTCTGGACGAAGGTACAGGTCAAACGCGATGGCTATTTGTGGGGCATTTCCTTTACCCGCGGTGTGACCGACGAACCGCTCCAAAAAATCCGTCCTTTAGAAGCGGGTGAAGAAACGGGGACAAAAGTTTCCTTCAAGCCGGACCATGAAATCTTCCCGGACACGGTCTATGATTTCAATACCTTGAAGACACGCCTGCGCGAACTGGCTTTCCTCAACAAGGGGCTGCACATCACCTTGACGGATAAGCGCGGCGAAGGCAAGAGCGAAGTCTACTGCTATGAAGGCGGTCTGACGTCGTTCGTCGAATTCCTCAATGAAAGCCATCAGGCCATCAACCCGACGATTATCAATGTCGATGGCGAAAAGAACAAGGTCATTGTCGATATCGCCATGCAGTATAACGATGGCTATAGTGAAAATATCCTGACCTTCGTCAACGATATCTTTACGGAAGAAGGGGGCACGCACCTGAGCGGCTTCCGGTCCGGCTTGACGCGTACCATCAACGATTATGGCCGCAGTGCCGGCATTATCAAAGAAAACGAAGACAATTTATCCGGCGAAGACGTCCGTGAAGGCTTGACGGCTGTCATCAGCGTCAAAGTACGGGAACCGCAGTTTGAAGGCCAGACCAAGACCAAGCTGGGCAACAGCGAAGTCAAGGGCATTGTCGATAACATCATCTCTGACGGGTTGAAGGAATTCTTTGAAGAACATCCGTCGGAAGCCAAGGCCATCATCAATAAGACTATTTCCGCCTCCCGCGCCCGCCAGGCAGCCCGCCGTGCCCGGGAACTGACGCGCCGCAAGAATGCCCTGGAAATCAGCAGCCTGCCGGGGAAACTGGCAGATTGCTCGGAAAAGAATCCGGACCAGACGGAAATCTACCTGGTCGAAGGGGATTCGG
>CABMPA010000149.1 GCA_902388315.1 uncultured Megasphaera sp.
GAACTTTGATGGCGGATAATGTATCATTTCCATCGCCTGCATGCGATAACGTAGGGGACGCCCAGAGCCATTCTACCCCGTCAATGCAGGAGACGATTCCCTGGACAGATGATAGCGGCGGGCGGCCCGCTACGCGCTGAGGGCGGCCCGAAGCGTCGTTGTCAGTTTGAGTTTGTCGCGGCGGAACGCCGCATCTGAGTCCGAAGAAAATAGAAAATATGATATAATGGGGAATATATATGTGCAGGAGGGGTCAGTATGGATAAGATAGAATGTAAAGGAATTTGGGAACGTTTTATGACAGCGGGAGTCTTAGACCCCCGGCTTCCATCGTTAGTGGCCCGGTCCTGGCAAAAGTGCCACACCTGCGGAGTCGACCCTTGGCATCGGAAAGCCGTGACGGTTTCGCCCGAAGAATTGCAAGTTGTTTTACAAAAAAATAGATTACTCATACAGACGGCCCAGCCCATTATGCAAAGTGTCCTCGATATCATCCGGGATTCTCACTTTTTATTAGCCTTGACTGATGCCCAGGGCTATGTCCTGCTGACTATGGGCGACGATACCATCCTGGCCCGTTCGGAGAATATTCTTTTCCAGCGCGGCGCCGTTTGGCGCAATGAACAGGTCGGGACCAATGCCCCAGGAATCGCCTTGGAATACAATCAGCCTATCCAGCTCATCGGAGCTGAACATTATTGTGCCGACCAACATGACTGGACCTGTTCCGCAGCGCCGATACATGGCGTAAATGGCAGTGTCATCGGCAGTCTTGATTTATCGGGCAATGTCGATGCAGCTCATCTCCACACGCTGGCTCTCGTCGTTGCCGGGGCTTTCAGTATTGAACGGACGCTCATCAGTTATCATCAAAGTCATTTTATGCGGGCAGCCGCAAATGGTATCCGTGAGTCAATTCTGCTATTCGATGAACGGTTACACCTACGTTGGGCCAACACAACAGCCCAACAGGAACTGGGAATGACACAGAAACAATTAGGCGCCCTCGATTTCCGGAAAATCATGCCGCAAATCGACTGGAACTTAGCCGATGATGCCAGCCGACACACTCCCTGGTATATCGATGACCTGCGTTTCATCCTGCCCGGCGACGTCCGCCGTTTCAGCGCTACCATATCCCAGACGGCCGATGCGACTGGCAAGACTTATACGCTCATCTTGCGCCGCCAGGAACATTTGATTCGGTCTGTCAACCGTGTATCTGGCAATCAGGCCACCTATACCTTTGACTCCATCTACGCCGCAGACCCACAAATGACGCAGGTCATCGACAGGGCCCGGCAATATGCCCGTTATGATGGCAGCGTCCTTATCGAAGGCGAAAGCGGTACGGGCAAAGAGCTCTTCGCCCAGGCCATTCATACCGGCAGCGTCCGGGCTAATGGCCCGTTTGTCGCCGTCAATTGCGCCTCCCTTCCGCGCGACCTCATCGAAAGTGAATTATTTGGTTATGAAAAGGGAGCTTTCACCGGCGCATTACGCGAAGGGAATCCAGGGAAATTTGAACTCGCTGATCACGGGACCCTGTTTCTCGATGAAATCGGCGAAATGCCTATCGAATTCCAGCCGAAGTTGCTCCGCGCCGTAGAAACACTGTGCATCCGCCGTCTAGGCGGCAAAGAAATCAAAAAATTAGATGTTCGCATCATCGCCGCCACAAATCGCGATTTGCAAGCGGAAGTAGCCCGCGGTACCTTCCGGGGGGATTTGTATTATCGGCTCAATGTATTGCGCCTGGATATCCCGCCTCTACGCCAACGCCCAGAGGACATAGCCTATTGCAGCCGCTTATTTTTACAACGGTTCAATGAACATTATCCGGAACGTCAGCGGCAGTTAGCAGCCGATGTCCTCCCCTGCTTACAGCAATACGACTGGCCCGGCAATGTACGGGAATTACAGAATACCATCGAGCGGGCCTTTTATTTGAGTACAGGTCCAGCTATAACGGTAACCGACCTGCATCTTCCGCAACATCCGGCCAGAACAGCCAGAGATGAAAGACTGATAAATGAAAAGCAACAATGCCTGCACTATCTCCAATCAGCCAATGGCCGTGTTGATGAAGCCGCTGCGGCTATGGGAATCAGCCGGGCTACCTTTTACCGCCTCTGCCATCGCTATCAAATCAGCCCTAAACAGATTCGTCGGCAACGAAAACAATAATCTCATTTATCTCAAAAATATCATTTTTCTCGATATTTTTGAGATTTTTTATTCTTATCAAGCTATATTTCCATCATTTCCTAGGACAAAATTTTTTTTAAAGAAGCCTAAAGACGGGATATTACCTCAAAAATCCGGTAGTCGCTTCCCTGTTTCAACAGACTGCGCCGTATTCGGCATGAAAATTTCATATAATAAGTGAGTGAAAAATTTTACGATTCACAAAGGAGGAATTGGCTACTATGGCTAACAAAATTACATTGAATGAAACATCTTATTTCGGCAAGGGCGCTATCAATGAAATCATTACGGAAGTCAAAGCACGCGGCTGCCAGCATGTCGTCGTCGTAACGGACAAGGACTTGATGAAATTCAAAGTCGCTACGAAAATCACCGACTTATTGGATGCCGCCAGCATCCCCTACACGGTTTATGATCACATCAAACCGAACCCGACAATTCAAAATGTCCAGGATGGCGTAGCTTTCTGTAAAGAAGCACAAGCCGATATCTTGATTGCTGTTGGTGGCGGTGCCGCTATGGATACAACGAAAGCCATTGCCATCATCTTAACGAATCCGGAATTCGCCGATGTCCGCAGCCTGGAAGGCGCTTCGCCGACAAAAAACAAGTGTCTCCCCATCATCGCCGTATCCACGACGAGCGGGACGGCTGCCGAAGTCACCATCAACTATGTCATTACGGATCCGGAAAAACATCGTAAATTCGTCTGCTGTGACCCCCACGATATCCCGGTCGTCGCAGTCATCGATCCGGATATGGTCGCATCCATGCCCCGAAAACTCTGTGCCGCTACGGGCATGGATGCCTTGGTACACGCCATCGAAGGCTATATCACGAAAAATGCCTGGGAAATGACCGATATGATGCATCTGAAAGCCATTGAAATCATCAGCAAATGGCTCCGAAAATCCGTCGACGGCGATCCGAAAGCCCGCGAAGAAATGGCACTGGGCCAATATATTGCCGGTATGGGCTTTTCCAATGTCGGCTTAGGCATCGATCATTCCATGGCCCATCCCCTCAGTGCTTTCTACGACATCCCCCACGGTGTCGCCTGCGCCATCTTATTGGCTCCGGTCCTGACCTTCAATGCCCCGGCAACGGGTGAACGCTATCGAGAAATCGCCCGCGCCATGGGCGTTGCTAACATCGATGCCATGAGCCAGAAAGAATATCGCCAGGCCGCTATCGATGCCTGCCAGAAACTGGCCGATGACGTCGGTATCCCCCGCAAGTTATCCGAATTAGGCGTCCAGGAAAAAGACATCGACTTCCTGGCTGATTCGGCCATGGCTGATGCCTGCACGCCGGGCAACCCCCGTGATGTAGAAAAATCGCAGATTGTCGACCTCTATCATTCCATTCTGTAAAAATCAACCAGATGAAAAAAAGCCCTTCTCATCCCACAACGAGAAGGGCTTTCTTTCATCGCCTATATGCGATTTCGTAGACCAACTATATATTGTCAAACATAAATTGAAACATTGTGAACGTACTCCCGCCTATAGAGGCGGGAGCTTCCTGCTTCAGCGAGAACAGCGCCACTGACTCCGAAGAGCGGCGGCGGCTTACACTCTCTCCACAGGCGTAGATTCCCGTGCGCCCCACGGTACTTTATGGATTACGTCAGGCCAATATTCGCCTGGCTTCTTCTCGGATATTGATGGCCGCGTTCTTATCGCGGTTGTGACGACTGCCACATTTAGGGCAATCCCATTCCCTTACAGATAGGTCCTTGGTTTCATGATTCTGATATCCGCAAATATGACACAGCTGGCTGCTGGGATACCACTTGTCTATCTTGACAAGCTGTTTGCCTTGCCAAGCCAGCTTATACTCCAGCATGTTCGTGAACATATTCCAGCCATTGTCAGCTACGGATTTGCCAAAGCTGAACTTACCGCCCTTTTTCCGCTTGGCCATCGCCTTGACGCTGATATCCTGAATGCCAATAGCGTCATAGCGGTCTGCAAGGCAGCGGGCCTTCTTATGCAGGAAATCCCGGCGTTGATTGGCCACTTTCTCATGGAGAACAGCTACACGCAGCCTTTGTTTCTCCCTGTTGTGACTTCCTTTCTGCTTTTGGGATAGCTTCCGCTGCGCCTTAGCCAATCTCTTCTCTGCCTTTCGCAGGAAATCGGGATACTCAGCATCCTCCTCATCGGAAGCCACATACAAACCGTGCATCGCAAAATCCAGCCCCAGGAAGGTCTTCGGTATGACAGGGAGTATTTGGTTTTCATACTCCACCAGCATACTGATATAGTACTTTCCTGATGGCGTCTGGCTGATGGTTACGGTCTTTATGATACTGTTCTCCGGCAAGGGACGATGCTGGCATAGTTTCACCCAGCCGACTTTAGGCAACCTTACCTTGCTTCCCTCAATTCTTACAGAGCCATGTTGGTTGTTTGTAGAATACGAAGCACGACTCTTCTTCTTGGACTTGAAGCGCGGCTTGCCGAAATGCTTGCTGTCCTTCCAAAAGTGGTTATAAGCCTTGTTCAGATTCATTTGGGCATTGGCAAGAGCTAAACTATCCACATCCTTTAGCCAAGGGAATTCTTCCTTGTACTGCGCAGGCGTGTTATGCAGCTTTTGGCCGGTTTCCTTATAATAGTCAAGGCGGTCACTCAGCATTTTGTTATAGATGAATCGGACACAGCCGAAGGTCTTGGCAAACATCATTTTCTGTTCCGTTGTCGGATAGATTCTGTATCGATATGCCTTATTCACTACCATCACCTGCCTTGACTTTCCCAATCCTT
>CABMPA010000150.1 GCA_902388315.1 uncultured Megasphaera sp.
AGCTGTCGCATAAGCGACAGCTTTTTTGTTATACGAACCACGAACCACGAATCACTAGCCACTAAACTCACTTCAGCAAGCCTTTTTCGGCGACGAAGTCGGAGACCATGTCGGCTGCGGTGGCCGTAATCTTGATGCAGTGCTTGCGGTATTCCGGCGTACCGAAGCTGAGGGTGTTGAGGGCCCGGCAGCAGGTGGCACCGAAGTGGGCTTTGAAGCGGTCGTGGAATTCGCTGGTGTATTGATAGACTTCAGGCAAGGGCTTTTCATCGGGAGTGAGCCGGCCGACGAGGGCGCCGATGACCAGACAGGCGCCGCTCAGGGCCCCGCAGACACAGCCCGACCGGCCGATGCCGCCGCCCATGCCGGAAGCCATGCGGATGGCTACGTCCGGCAGCTGGAGGTTCATCGTGTCGTTACAGGTCTTGAGGACCGATTCGATACAGTTATTGCCCTGCAAATGGTATTGTTCTGCTAATTTATATTCTCTTTCCATGATGATCTATCCTTTCTGAAATTAACTGCGGCCCTCGCCGTCCTTGAGGTCGTCGGCAATCTTATGGAGGACCTTCTTGGCCTGCTGGCGGCGATGCCAGTACCACAGGCCGCCGTAGACGACGGCGATGACGATGAGGACGATGGTCAGGCGCATAGAATGTTCTTCCATCATGACCAGGTCGTGGCCGACCAGGACTTCACAGGCGACGGACGGCAATTTACCGATGAAACAGCCCAGGATATAGTCGCGGTAGCTGATGCGGCTCAGCGCCCCCAGGGCCGTGACCAGACCGTTCGGTGAATACGGGACGGCCCGGGCCAGGGTCATGGCCTGCCAGGTACTGTAGTGGTCGAGCTTACTGAGCATCCGGCTCTTTTCGATGACCTTCTTGGCCTTGCGGCGGAACAGGGTCCGCATGAAGAAAAAGCTGATGATGACGCCGATGGTTTCCGCCACCCAGGAGACGACGGTCCCGCCGACGACGCCGAAAAGGACGCCATTGGCCGTGGAAATGAAGATAGACGGCAAAAAGCCGACGATGTTGATGACGATGTCGATAATCATGCTGACCAGGACGGCCCAGACTCCGAAAGAGCGCAGGTAATCGATGGTCCCCTGCATGTTGCCGCTCGTCGACAACTGCCAGACCGTGCTGTAAAAGTCCGGGATGGCCACGTAGATAGCGGCCAGCATGATGAGCAGCATGGCAAAAAAGGCGATTTTAATGTGGGTTTCATGAATCTGTTTCGTAGTCATGTTATGTCTCTTTCCGCTTTCTTTCCTGCATCCTGGCCATTTCGGCGATTTTATCATGCTTGAGTTTGGTCAGGTACATGGAACCGCCAATGATAAGTACACCGCCGGCAACGGTCAGGCCCGTCAGGATTTCCCCAAAGATGACGAAGCCCCAGAGGGCGTTGAAGAAGACGCCGATGTAGGAAACGAAACTGACGACGACCGGATTGGCCGTCGCATAGGCATTGGTCATCCAGATCTGGGCGATGACGCTGAACAGAGCCAGGCCGCCGTAATAAATCCAGTCGCCATGAGCCGGCATGACGAAGCCACCGGTCAGGGCCATGAGGACGATACCCGACAGGGCTGCACAGACCAAAAAGTACAGGACTACTTCATAGGGATGGTGGCGGCCGGAACCAGTCAGCTTGCTGACCGTCGTATAAGCGCCGGCCGCGAAGATGGCCTGCCCCAGGGCAAACAGGGAATAGATATTGAACGACGAAAAATTCCAAGGCCGGACGACGAGGCAGCCGCCGATGAAGATGATGAGCAGCGGCAGCTTCGACCCGGGCGGCAGGACTTCTTTGAGGAAAATCGCCGCGAAAAGCATGACGAAGAATGCCGACAACTGGGAAATGATGGATACATCGGCCAGGGGCATCCCGCGCAGGGCATAGAAAATGCAGATCATGCCGATGCCGCCGAGGACGCCGCGCAGGGTCAGCGTCGGTATATCCCGCTTCGACAGATGTACGTGCTGGATGCGCATGAGTCCTAATATCAGAAGGGCACTGAGGAAGCCGCGGAAAAACGCGATTTCCCCAGTGCTCGTCGTATAGGATAATTCTTTTACGATGACATTCTGGATACTGAAGGCCAGGGCCGATAAGATTGCGTAAATAACACCTTTACTCAAACCGAGGGCCTCTTTCCTAGTGCTTGGCCGCAATAGCATCGACAAAGGACAAGACGGCTTTCTTCATGTCTTCCTTATCGATGGAATCGCTGAAACGGACCGGTTTATCTTTGAGGTCAGCCAAAGGCTTGGGCAGGGCGATTCCCGTAACGCTGCTGATGTCAGCCAGCATGTCGAAGGGATCCTCGCTCTGGCGCAGGGCCAGGGCTTCGCAGATGACCGGCGGGAATTTGTAAGGATGCGCCGTCGCCATGATGACCGTATGGCGGCCTTCATCGAGGCCCTGGCGATGACGGTTCATGCCGACGCCGTAAGCGACAGCCGTATGCGGGTCGAGGAGATAGCCAAAATCATTGTAGACGTGGTTGATGACGGCTTTCGTTTCAGCATCGTCGATCCAGCCGCCTTCAAATTCCTGGCGGAGGGTCTGCAATTCATCAGCCGACACGCTCATCTTCCCTGTTTCCAGCAGGTCCTTTTCCCACTGGGCGACCTTCTGGGCATCCTGGCCGGCAACGTAGAACAAGAAGCGTTCAAAATTGCTCGACAAGAGAATGTCCATAGACGGGCTCGACGTCGTATAGAAGTCGCGGTTCATATCATAGACACCGGTTTCAAAGAAGTCAGCCAGGACTTTATTCTGGTTAGAAGCGCAAATCAATTTGCCGATAGGTATGCCCATCTTCTTGGCAAAATAGCCGGCCAGGATGTTGCCGAAGTTCCCTGTCGGGACGATGACATCGAATGTTTCGCCTTCGCTGATGACGCCGTTATCGACGAGGGAGACATACGTCGATACATAGTAGGCGACCTGCGGGAACAAGCGGCCGATATTGATGGAATTGGCGCTGGAGAAGAGGACGCCTTTGTCGTTGGCATAGGCATTGACTTCAGCACTGGTGAAGACGCGTTTCAAGAAACTCTGGGCGTCGTCGAAATTACCATAAATGGCCGATACCTTGACGTTATCCCCTTCCTGCTTCTGCATCTGCTGCTTCTGCATGGGGCTGACGCCTTCGCTGGGATAAAAGACCATGATATTCGTACCGGCTACGTCCTTGAAGCCTTCCAGGGCAGCCTTGCCCGTATCGCCGCTGGTCGCCGTCAGGATGAGGATATCCCGATCCTCTTTTTCCTGTTTCTTGGCAGCCGTCAATAAATACGGGAACAACGACAATGCCAGGTCCTTGAAGGCCAACGTCCGGCCGTGGAACAATTCGGCAATGGACAAATCCGTATCGATGGAATGGAGCGGTACGATGCGGTCATCGCGGAAGGTCGTATCGTTATAAGCCGAAGCAATCATCTGCTTCCGTTCTTCTGCCGTAAAATTCGTAAAGAAATGGGACAATACGGCTTCGGCAATCTCCTGATAAGACTTGCCAGCCAGTTCTTTATAGGACAGGACATTTTCCGGGAACGATTCCGGCACATAGAGGCCTCCGTCCGCAGCCAGCCCATGCAGGAGCGCATAAGACGGCGAAACACATTCGTCAGATCGTGTACTTCTAAAATTCATCGATAAAATCCCCCTTTTCAGCTAACCTCATAGAATAGCTATAAGTAGTTATATTATAAAGGGAAATGGCCACATTGTCCACTATTCTGTGAATTGGCCTATAGGACACCGTCGCAGGTCGCAGGCCGCTTCGGATTCAGATGCCGCTACGCGGCAACAAATTCAAATGGACGACATCGCCTCGAGTGACCCTTTTTTTCGAGTATTAAAGTTTGCAGTTTGTAGTTTGTAGTAAAATGGCCCCATACGGGGCCATCGTAGGGGACGCCCAGAGCTTTCTGACCCGTCAAGTGTGAAAGACAGTTGCCCGGACGGATGGCAGCGGCGGGCGGCCCGCTACGCGCTGAGGGCTTCCCGAAGCGGCGTTGTTAGTTTGAGTCTGTCGCGGCGGAACGCCGCATCTGAGTCCGAGGAAAAGCGGAAAAGCCGTGGCTCGTAGTTCGTGGCTAGTGGCTCGTAAAAACCTGCTATTATACCAGAATGAGCTGTGATGAAATCTTCCTAGCGGGCCCGCCACGTGCGAGCCCCTACTACACACAAGGCCGCCGGCCGTGCATTTTTTTTTGCGGTCCGCAGGACCGCGGCGAACTGCGAACTGCTAACTGCCACCTGCGAACTGCGTTTCTTTTTCCAAAAAAGACTGCCCATGAGGTAAAAACCTCATATGGCAGTCCTTGGTCACTATCTGCTAAATGTTATATTCCTTAAAGAGTTTTTCACGAAACCCAGCATCAGCTGCCGCTTTGTTCGCATCGTCGTAACGCTGTTCTCCCAGCAGTCGTTGCATTAACATGGACCAGCGTTTGTCAGCTGCTTCTTGCCCCTCTGTCCGGCCTTCTTTGCGTCCTTTAGCCTCGCCTTCTTTGCGCCCCTCAGCACGTCCCTTGGCTTCCCCCTCTTCAAAGGCGTCGCGATGGTCTGAGTTATAGTCGAGGATGGCGAGTTCGCGGTTGATGTAGGCCCGGCGTTCGGCGTCATTCTGAAGGAAGGTCCGGGCCGCATCTACGGCCTTGTGGATGGCTTCATCGCTCATAATCAGTTCCCCCTTTTCGTCATCATTGAGCTGATTGGCAAAGTAGGCCAGCCAGCGTTCCATTTTCGTCATATCACGGATCCGCTTCTTCGGCGATTTCGTATATTTCGGAATTTCCAGGAAATGAAATACTAAATCCTTATTCAGGCGGTCGCCTGTCTCGGCGTTGTAAATACTCCACATGGAATGGGCTTCTTCTTGTGGCAGCAGGTTGAACCGCAACAAGTTGATGGTAATGCAGGGCTTCAA
>CABMPA010000151.1 GCA_902388315.1 uncultured Megasphaera sp.
TCGACTACGAAAGCCTCGACGACGAACCGGCTCACTTGTTCTTCCTCATCGCCGCCCCGGCTGGTGGTGCCAACGTCCATCTGGAAGTATTGAGCCGTCTGAGCCGCATGCTCATGGACGACGACTTCCGCGATCATTTGATGAAAGCCCAGACGCCGGAAGAATACCTGGCTATCATCGACAAGGCTGAAGCCGAACAGGTCGCAGCAGAAGAAGCAGAAGCCGCAGCCGAAGCAGCTGCCGAAGAAACACCGGCTGAAACGGAAACAGCCGCTCCGTCGGACCGTCCGTATGTCATCGGCGTTACGGCCTGCCCGACTGGCATTGCCCACACCTACATGGCAGCCGAAGCACTGGAAAACAAAGCAGCTGCTATGGGCGTCGACATCAAGATTGAAACCAATGGCTCCGGCGGTGTCAAGAACCATCTGACCCAGGCCGATATCGACCGCGCTGTCGGCGTCATCGTCGCCTGCGATAAAGATGTACCGGTCCAGCGTTTTGCCGGCAAACCGGTTATCTTTACGAAAGTCGCCAACGGCATCAAGATCCCGGAAGAACTCATCCAGACTGTCCTCGACGGCAAAGCCCCCATTTATCAGGGCAATGATTCGTCGTCGGAATCGGTCGATGTCGAAAGCGCTGAAAAAGAAAGCGTCGGCCGTCAGATTTATAAACATCTGATGAACGGCGTATCCCATATGCTGCCCTTCGTCATTGGTGGTGGTATCCTCATCGCCCTGGCTTTCCTCTGCGATATGGATAACGCCGGTACGGCCAACTTCGGCAGCGGCACACCGCTGGCTGCTTTCCTGAAAAATGTCGGCGGCTTGTCCTTCAGTATGATGATGCCGATCCTGGCAGGCTATATCGCCATGAGTATCGGCGAACGGCCGGCTCTCATGCCCGGTATCGTCGGCGGTTTCCTGGCAACGACTGGCGGCTCCGGCTTCTTCGGTGCCCTCTTTGCCGGTTTCATTGCAGGCTATCTCATCATTTTCCTGAAAAAAGCGCTGGCCCATCTGCCGGAAGCGCTGGACGGCACGAAATCCATCCTCTTTTATCCGGTCCTCGGTCTGGTCCTCATCGGCGTCATCATGACCTACATCATCAATCCGCCTACGTCTGTCTTCAATACGTGGCTCTTTGACGTCCTCAACAGCATGACTACATCGAGCCGCATCGTCCTCGGCTTCATCCTCGGCGGCATGATGTCCATCGACTTCGGCGGCCCGATCAACAAAGCGGCTTACGTTTTCGGTACGGCATCGCTCATGAGCGCCAGCGGCCAGGCTGTCAGCTCGGGCATCATGGCTTCGGTCATGGTCGGCGGCATGGTACCGCCCCTGGCCATTGCCTTGGCTATGCTCATCTTTAAAGGTAAATTTACGCCGAAAGAACGGCAGTCGACAATTACCAACTTCATCATGGGCCTGTCCTTCATCACGGAAGGGGCTATTCCGTTCGCTGCATCGGACCCGGTCCATGTCATTCCGCCCTGCGCTATCGGTGCCGCTGTCGCCGGTGCCTTGTCGATGCTCTTCAACTGCGCCCTTCCGGCTCCTCACGGCGGTATCTTCGTCTTCGGTGTTATCACCAACTGGCCGATGTATATCGTCGCCTTAGTGGCCGGCGTCATCGTCGCAGCTATTCTGCTCGGTATTTTCCGCAAAAAACGTCCGCAAGACTAATTGCGTTTTTTTCATAAATCGTATACACTATATATGTAGGTCTATCTCACTATTTTATATTCCTAAAAAGGAGGAATTTGTAATGAAAGAATTCGAATTTGTTGTCACTGATCCTCAGGGTATCCACGCTCGTCCGGCTGGCCTTTTAGTTAAAGAAGCTAAAAAATTTGAATCCACCATCAGCGTATTCAAAGGCGCCCGCAAAGGCGATTTGAAGAAAATCTTCACCGTCATGGCTCTCGGCGTAAAACAGGGCGAAACGATTAAAGTACAGGTAGAAGGCGCTGATGAAGAACAGGCAGCTAATACTGTAGAAGCCTTCTTGAAAGAAAACTTCTAATTCTTTGAGGGGGAAAGTATATGCTGACGTTAAAAGGTAAAAGTGTCTTCTCCGGTATCAGCATCGGACCATTGGCACTGTTTCATCGTAATACGATTTCTACGGCCGTACGACCTATTGATGATGCCGAAGCTGAAGTCGTACGTTTCCAGAAAGCCCGCGAAGAAGCTATCGGCCAGCTCAAGGATTTGTATGTCAAGGCTGTAGATAAAGTCGGTGAAGAACAAGCCGCTGTCTTTGAAGTCCATCAGATGATGCTCGATGACGACGACTATATCGAAGGGATTGAAACGAAAATCCGCGATGAAAAAATGAATGCAGAAGCCGCTGTCGACCAGACGGCTCAGGAATTCGCCGAAATGTTCCGGTCTATGGAAGATGCGTATATGCAGGCTCGTGCAGCCGATGTCCTCGACATTTCCCGCCGTGTAGAGCAGCAGCTCTGCGGTGGTCCTGGCATCGATTTCAGCAATTATGATCACGTTATCATCGCAGCCGATGACCTGGCGCCCAGCGAAACGTTACAGCTCGATACGGATAAGATTCTCGGTTTTGTTACGTCAGCAGGCAGCACGAACTCGCATACGGCCATCCTGGCCCGTACCCTGGGCATTGCTGCCGTCGTCAGCACGGGGACACAGCTCCATAACGACGTCGACAACATGACGGCTATCATCGACGGTACGACGGGTACGGTCTACATCAATCCCGATGAAGAAACCATGGCAGCTATGAAGCAGAAGCAGAAAGAAGAAGAACTGCGCGTCGCTACCCTGGAACAGGTCCGCGGCGTCCCGACGGTGACCAAAGATGGCAAGAAGATCAACCTCTATGCCAATATCGGCAATCCCGGCAACCTGCCGCAGGTCCTGGCCAACGATGCCGAAGGCATCGGCCTCTTCCGCAGCGAATTCCTGTATCTCGAAAGCAGCGATTATCCGACGGAAGACCAGCAGTTCGAAGCCTATAAAAAGGCGGCCGAAGCTTTAGACGGCAAAACCGTCGTCATCCGCACCCTGGACATCGGCGCCGACAAGAAAGTCGACTACTTCCAGCTCGATCCGGAAGAAAATCCGGCCATGGGCATGCGGGCTATCCGCATCTGCCTGACCCGCGTCGACCTCTTCAAGACGCAGCTCCGCGCTCTCCTGCGCGCTTCGGCTTATGGCAAGATCGCTATCATGTTCCCGATGATCATTTCCGTTTGGGAAGTACAGCGGTGCAAAGAAATCCTCAACGAAGTCCGCAAGGAATTGGATGAAAAGGGCATTGCCTACGATAAGGACATGGAAATCGGCATCATGGTCGAAACACCGGCTGCTGCCGTCATGAGTGAAGAACTGGCAAAAGAAGTCGACTTCTTCAGCATCGGTTCCAACGACTTAACCCAGTATACCCTGGCTATCGACCGTCAGCAGACCAAGCTCGATGCCTTCTTCGATCCCCATCATCCGGCTGTCCTCAAGCTCATCCAGATGACCATCGAAAACGGCCACAAAGCCGGCATCTGGGTCGGCATCTGCGGCGAACTCGGTGCAGACCTGACACTGACCGAAACGTTCCTGCGCATGGGCGTAGACGAACTCTCCGTCAGCCCGCCATCGGTCCTGCCGCTCCGTGAAAAAGTACGCTCTCTTGATTTGAGCAAGTAAAGAGTTTGTAGTTGAAAGTTTGTAGTTTGTAGAAGATGGTTTCAAATTTTTAACCATTCACTAAAAACTATAAACTGCAAACTTAAAACTAAAAAGCGCTGTCTTCATGGGACAGCGCTTTTTTATTACTTCAGCACTTCTTCCGAGCTGGTCGGGAGGTTAGGCATATCCGTGTTGAACCATTTCTTGTAGATTTTTTGGAATTCGCCCGATTCTTTCAGTTTCGCCATGGCGTCGTTGACTTGTTTCAACAATTCCTTGTTGTCCTTGTTGATGGCGAAGGCCAGGTATTCCGGTTTGGTATCGGGAATATTGATGACATCGAATTTATCTTTGCCGTCCTGGGTCAGGAAGTAATCGGCAACCGGTTTATCGAGGATGGCTGCCGGCGAACCGCCGACCTGGAGTTCCATGATGGCTTCGGAGTTATTGTCGAACTGTTTGATCGTATAGCCCTGTTCTTCAGCGTATTTAGCACCGGTCGTGCCGATCTGGACGGCAATCTGCTTGCCCTGCAAGTCGGCTACGGAATGGATGCCGCTGTTTTTCGGCGTCAAGATGACCAGTTTCGATTCATAGAACGGAGCGGCAAAAGCGACTTTCTGAGCCCGTTCCTTGGTGACAGTCATGCCCGTAGCGGCGATATCCATGTCACCCTGCTGGATGATGGGGATGATACCGGAAAAAGCGATGTTGTTGAATTCGACATCACGGCCCATTTCTTTGGCTACGGCGCGGATCAGGTCCATTTCAAAGCCCTTATATTCCGTCGATTGGTCGTTATCCTTGAATTCAAAAGGAACAAACGTCGCATTGGTAGCGACGCGAAGCGGTTTCTTCGTATCGTTGGCAGCATCTTTCTTGTCACTGCCGCAGCCGGCCAGCATCGAAGCGGCTAATACGCCTGTAAGCAAAGCAGCACCTAATTTTTTCGTATCCATACAATCCCCTCCAGAAATTGAATAAAAATAAATTTATGCTTATTATTATACCATCTTATGGGAAAAAGTAAAGGGCTTGTCGCAAGCGACAAGCCCTTTATCGTTGTTCGTGATTCATGATTCGTAGGGGCGACCACGTGGGGCGCCCGCTCCTGGGGATGTACGAATCTTCCGGCTACGGCTAATCTGCTGGAGAAATCGTATATATCCCGAAGCGGGCCGCCTTCACAGGACGGCCCCTACGATGCAGCCTACAGGCTGCGAGCTCCTAACCACGAGCCACGAGCCACGATTCAACGGGATTCC
>CABMPA010000152.1 GCA_902388315.1 uncultured Megasphaera sp.
GAGGAAGGAACCGATGGGACGGTTGACATCCTTGAGGCCGGCGCGGGCCCGGCGGACAGCTTTGGCGACAGCCGTGACGGCGTCGTCCTGGCTGATGACCCGTTTGTGTAGTTCCGCTTCCAAATGGAGGAGGCGCTGCGATTCCGTTTCCGTAATCTGTTGGACCGGGACGCCCGTCCACATGGATACGACGTCGGCAATGTCGTCTTCTGTGACGACGAGCTTTTCATCGTCGTGCTGCTTCTTTTCTTTCTGAAGAGCCGAGATTTCCGATGATACCTTCTTGCCGGCATCGCGGAGGGACGCGCATTTTTCAAAGTCTTCGCCAGCCAGGGCCGCTTCTTTTTCTTTATTGATGTCAGCCAGTTTCTGTTCCAGGTCCTGCAGTTCATGGGACGGTGCATAGACCTTCATGCGGACGCGGGCTGCCGCTTCGTCCATGACGTCGATGGCCTTGTCCGGCAGGTAGCGGTCGGAAATGTACCGCGCCGACAGTTTGACAGCCGCCTTTACGGCTTCGTCGGTGATACGGGCCTTGTGGAAGGCTTCGTAACGGTCGCGCAGACCGAAGAGGATGGCCATGGCGTCGTCTTCCGTCGGTTCGCCAACCAGGACAGGCTGGAAACGGCGGGCCAGGGCGGCATCTTTTTCAAAGTGCTTCTTGTATTCGTCGATAGTCGTGGCACCGATGCACTGCAGGTCGCCACGGGCCAGGGCCGGTTTGAGGATGTTGGCCGCATCCATGGCACCTTCGACGGCACCGGCCCCGATGAGCTGGTGGATTTCGTCGATGAAGAGGATGATGGAGTCGTCCTGTTCGATGGCATCGAGGATACGCTTGATCCGTTCTTCAAATTCACCACGGTACTTGGTGCCGGCGACGATACTGGCCAAATCAAGGGAAAAAATGCGCTTTTCCAGCAGGCTGTCAGGCACATTGCCCGTGATGATGCGCTGGGCCAGTCCTTCGGCGATGGCCGTCTTGCCGACGCCAGGGGCGCCGATGAGGACCGGGTTGTTCTTGGTCCGGCGGCTGAGGATCTGGATGACGCGGCTGATTTCATTTTCCCGGCCGATGACCGGGTCGATTTTGCCCTTCTTAGCCCATTCATTGAGGTCGCGGCCGAACTGGGACAGGTCACTGCCGTTCTTAGCCGCTACGGCGTCGCCGCCTTCGACGTCAGGGTCATTCATGAGCTCGCTCAGGCGCTGGGAGACGAGGTCCGGATCGATATCCATGTCTTCCAGGATCTGGACGGCCATGCCGCTCCCTTCTTCGAGGATGCCTGCCAGCATGTGTTCGGTACCGACATAATTCTGTTCCAGCCGGTTGGCTTCGCGGACAGCCAGTTCCATGGCCCGCTTCGTCCGCGGCGTCAGGCGCAGCTTGGTCGGCGAGTCCTGCCCCCAGCCGACGTGTTGTTCGATGGCGCGGGTGACGTTTTCCGGCGTCAGGCCCAGCTGGTTGAGGAGCAGGCCGGCAATGCCGTCTGTATTGAGGACGAGACCGAGCAGGATATGTTCGGTCCCGACGTAATCATGGTGGAATTTTTGTGCCGCTTCCTGCGCATACTGCAGGACAGCTTTGGCGTCATTGGTGAGACGATTGTTCATCATGGGAAATTCACTTCCTCCGGTAAGCTGCGAGCACGGACTGGACGGCCTGGGCCCGCTGGTGCTGAAGTTCTTCATCATTCAGTTCCGTGCCGGCCTTGAGCTGTAAATAAGCCGGTTCGACGACAGTCATGATAGCTTCATAAGCCAGGGGCTGTTCAGGGATGACGCCCATATCAATGCCGAAGCGCAGGTCACTGGCCAGGGCCAGCGATTCCTGGTCCGACAGGAGCCAGGCCTGACTGAGCGTCCCGTACGTGCGCAGCCATTTATCTTTTAAGGTATTTTCATTATGGTCCCAAACAAGACTGCGGCAATTCTGTTCTTCCTGGACAATCTGGGTGACGATTTTGCTCAACTGGTCGAGGATGTCCGTTTCGGTCACGCCCAGGGTAATCTGGTTCGTAATCTGGAAAATGTTGCCGATACATTCGTTGCGTTCGCCGTACATACCGGATACGGTGAAGCCAAATTTAGTGATGCCCTGGACGATGCGGTTGAATCGCTTCATCATGACCAGGGCCGGTACGTGGATGGTCACGCCTGCCGTCAGGCCCGTGCCGGTCAGAGACGGGCTGGCCGTCAGGTAACCGAAATCATCGCGGAAGGCAAAGTCCAGATGGCTTTCCAGGGCATCGTCGACCTGAGCGGCCTGGTCCCAGACGCGCTGGAGGTCGAAGCCCGGCGCTGCTGCCTGGATGACAAGATGGTCGTCTTCGTTGAGCATAATGGAGACGGCACCGTCGTCACGGAGCAGGACACCACGGTGTTTCGGATGTTCGATGTGACCGGCTGACGAGAAATGCTTCACGGCCATCATTTCCCGTTCCATCGGCGACAAATCTTCCAGGCCGATGAAGGTATAGCGGCCGTGTCCCAGCGTATCGAGGGGACCGATCTGGCGTTTCCCTTCTTCCAGGACGGCCGCCAATTCCGTGTCCGACGCTTTGTCGGGGAAGACATATTTCTTCAGGTTCCGGTCCAGGCGGACACGGCTGTCGATGACGATGTCATTGAAATTGCCCGTCCCATCCTGCCAGGAGCAGAGCGGCTGCTGGAGCATATCATGTGCCATGGGTCATTCCCCCTTTCCGCCGTCCGGCAATTGACGCTGGAGGGCGCGGATCTCATCGCGGACTTTGGCGGCTTCTTCATAGCGTTCTTCCTGGACCAGCTTCTGCAGGTGCTGGCGCAGGCGCTTGACGTGCGTCGCCGTCCGGAAGACACCGGTACCGCGGTTGGGCACTTTGCCGACATGCTTGCTGTGGCCGTGGATGCGGCGCAGGAGCGGCGGAATTTCTTCCTTGAACGCTTCGTAACAGTCGGGGCAGCCGAATTTTCCCAAGCGGTTGAATTCACTATAGGTCATGCCGCAGCTGGCACAGCGCGGTTCGTCGCCGCTGCGTCCCTGATAATCGGGATAGGCCATCTTGCGGAAAAAGTCATTGTCGATGATATTCAAATCTCTGAAATTAGAAAAATTAGTCTGTTTCTTGGCACAGGCTGCACACAGGTGCAAATCCGTGCGCCGCCCGTTCTCGATCTTGACGATATGGACAACAGCCTCTCTTTTCTTACAGGCATCACATAACATAGCCCTCACGTCCTTTCTATCATTCAATGGAGATTGAGGTTCTTCAAAATATCGCTGATGACCAGCAGCCGCGTCCCTTCGTCGTCGATGCGGCGGTACAGGGATTCAAAGGTCAAATGTAGGATGACCGCTTCGTTGTTGGTCAGGCTGCGCCGTTTGAGGAGCTGGTACAGCAGGGCATCCAGATCTTCCATGGAAATGCTGACGGCCGGCAGCCGTTCGTGCAGGAGGACCGGCGTGCGGTCCTGCTTCTTCGGCGTCAATTTGATGATGCGGACGAATCCGCCGGACCCGCGCCGCGATTCGACCAGATATCCCTTGTCGTTGGAAAAACGCGTACTCAGGACATAGCTGATCTGCGACGGAGCGCATTGCAGTTCATCGGCCAGCTCATTACGGCGCAATACAATATCGGAATTATCTTCTTCCAGTAATTTATGTAATATGAATTGTTCAATCTTATCTGCTAACACACTCATCGTGAATCACCCCGCAAAAATACATTTTTTCTTTTTGACTTTCATACAACTCTATTATATTCGTCTTTTTGACTTTACGCAAGGCCCTGTCCCTATTTCCCATCATACAGGCCGAGGAAATCCCCTTTAAGCAATTAGCGGCTAGCAGCTGGCATTTTTTACGATGAACGACGAACGGCCCTCGCCCAGTTGTACGAAGGCGTAGAATAGTGTATGATATATAAACTATAAGCTGTGAGGTGTTACGTTTGAAACAATCCGGACCGGGCTCGGTCAGTTATTATTTTTATCATGAAAAGAAATTGCTGCTCATCGTCACCCTGAGCGGTATCTTATACAATGTCGGCATGATTGCCGGCCCCTGGTTCGACGGACAGCTGGCCCAGTATCTCTACGATATTTTCGGCGGCACCCGGACGACAGCGGATATGTACGCCCTCTGCCTGTGTTACGCCCTGGTCATCCTCGGCGTCCAGGGGGCCCGCTATTTCAAGCGGCTCTACGTCCGTAAATTCGCCAACAATATCAGCCTGGCCATGAAGGACCGGATTTACCAGCACCTGGTACAGACGCCGAAGCGGGACATGGAGCGGGCCGATACGGGGGCCTTGATGACCAAGGTCATTTCCGACATCGATACCTGTGTCGAAGGGATGCGTAAGTTTACGACAGAAATCTTTGATACCGGCGTCGTCATGGCCGCCTATGTGGTCATGCTCATCTGGTATGACTGGCGCCTGACACTGTGCGTCCTCGTCTTCCCGCCCATCGCCTACGCCCTGGCCAACCACCTTCGCCGCCTGGTCGCCGCGACGGCCGCCCGCAGCAAGGAAAGCAGCGGCGCCCTGTCGGGCATGACCCTGGACCGCATCAGCAATGCCCTGACCTACCGTGTCTATGGGGAAGAATCCATACAGGACCGGCGTTACGAAAGTTACCTGGCCGATTACGAAAAAAAGATGATTCTGGCCAACCTCTGGGAAAATACGCTCCAGCCTATTTATAAGGTCATCGCCATGATTGGCACCATGCTGGTCATCTGGTTCGGTGGCCATAACGTCCTGGGAACGGGCTGGGAAAACTGGGACATTGCGGCCTTTTCGACGTACCTGGTCTGTTTCATCAAATTGGCCACGAAGTCGTCCCATGCGGCTAAATTGTTCAACGCCATCCAGAAAGCCCAGGTTTCGTGGCAGCGCATCCAGCCC
>CABMPA010000153.1 GCA_902388315.1 uncultured Megasphaera sp.
TGGAGTCGATGGCGTGCTGGGCATCGCGGGCCATGGGCAGGATGACCTTGTCCATGTCTTCCTGGGTATAGCCGAAGACCTTTTCCTGTTCCTTCAGATCGTAGGGGATGATGGCATCGCTGTTGGCGATGTTCTGGCCGGTCATGAGGTCGTCGAGGTTGACGATGTGTTCTTTATACCATTCGTCATAAGGATGTTCCGTGGCGATTTCGTGTTTGATTTCGTCGTCGTCGATGATGCGCTGTTTCTTGGTATCGACGAGGAGCATCTTGCCCGGTTCCAGGCGGCCTTTGTAGAGGACGTCTTCCGGCGGGATGTTGACGACGCCGACTTCGGAGCTTACGATGACCCGGTCGTCGCGGGTGACGTAGTAGCGGGCTGGACGCAGGCCGTTGCGGTCGAGCATGCCGCCGATGACCGTGCCGTCACAGAAGCCGATGGCGGCCGGGCCGTCCCACGGTTCGAGCATGAAGTTATGGTAGCGATAGAAATCGCGTTTTTCATCGCTCATGAGAGGATCCCGTTCCCACGGTTCCGGAATCATCATCATCATGGCGTGAGGCAGGGAGTGGCCTGTCATGTACAAATATTCCAGGCAGTTGTCGAACATGGACGAGTCGCTGCCCGTATCGTCGACGACGGGGAAGACTTTTTCCATATCCGGGAAGAAGTCTGATTTGGACTTGCCTTCACGGGCGTTGAGCCAGTTGATGTTGCCCTGGATGGTATTGATTTCCCCGTTGTGGACGATGTAGCGGTTCGGATGGGCCCGGGCCCAGCTGGGGAAGGTATTGGTACTGAAACGGGAATGGATGAGGGCCATGGAGGTGACGAAATCCAGGTCCGACAGGTCGAGGAAGAAGTGGCGCAGCTGCATGGATGTCAGCATGCCTTTATAGACGATGGTCTTCGACGACAGGCTGGCGATGTAGAAGTCCGTGCCGTTTTTCTGGCTTTCCGGGACGATGGCTTTTTCTGCCAGCTTGCGGATGATGTATAATTTCCGTTCAAAGTCCATCTGGGTCTTCATGGTCGGGTCTTTGCGGATAAAGACTTGCAGGAAATGGGGGCACGTCTGCTTGGCGATGTTGCCGATCAGACTTTCGTCGACAGGGACGTCACGCCAGCCGAGGATGGACAGGCCTTCGGAATGGACGATATCTTCAAAGGCTTCCATCTGTTTCTTGCGGAACGTTTCGTAACGATGGGCAAAAATCATGCCGACGCCGTATTCGCCTTCGTCGGGAAGGGAAAAGCCCAGGACTTCACATTCGCGCTTAAAGAACTGGTGTGGAATCTGGACCAGGATGCCGGCGCCGTCGCCACTGTTGGCGTCAGCTCCTTCGGCACCGCGGTGACGGAGGTTTTCCAGAATCGTCAGGGCGTCATCGATGATGCCGTAGGACTTCTTTCCTTTTATATTAGCAACGATACCGATGCCACAGGCATCGTGTTCATATGACGGATCATACAGGCCTTGCGGGCTCGGCAGATCGCGCATTTCTTTATTCATACGTAATCCCCCTTTGGGTATACAAAAACGAGCCGTCACTGTATGAGAGAGAAGGCTCGTATATACTGTGGTGTACCTATGATTATAAACAATTTATGAAGTCGATGCAATGATTTCTTTGGATGTTTTTGTAAAAATGCCGACAAATTTAATGTAAAAATCGAATTTTACCGATTTTTTAAAGGAATCGACGAGAAAAACGTGCGAACTGTTCCCGGAAGAGGCCGGCTCCGCCGTTGGCCGGATGGCGCATGGCAATGGCCGGGAAACCGGCATCCTGCAAGGTTCCGGCGGACTTCCTGCCGATGGCGGCCAGGCGGATATCCGGCCGGCATTGCTGCAGAAGGGCTTTGGCAAACACGAGGCCGTCGGCCAGTTCACTGTCCGTCGGCGTGCGGTTGGAAAAAGGCGAGGCCTTGTGAGGATGGAAGGGGAAGATATTCCACAATAAGACGTCGTGCGGATCCAGGCCGTTGTCGACGATGGCGCCCCAGACATAGGTATCTGTCGGCTCGTTCATGCCCTTTTCCCGCTGAGGCCGGCTGGTCATGAAAGGGCTGTCAGGCCGGCTCGTGCGCTGGCCGCGATGGCCCAGGATGAGGTCGGCCCCTATCTGTTTATGCTGGCCCAGGAGCATGCGCTCACAGGTGATGGGGATACCGGTGAAGCGGCATCCCTGGTATCCGGCAGCTTCGGCGACGAGGACGATGCGGGCCTTCGCCAGGCGCGGTGCCAGGTAGTCGCGCAGCTGCTGGCAGCGGATGGCCGGCGCGTCCGGGCCGGTGTCGCAGGATTCATCGTATTCAGCCCAGGGATTGAATACGCCAGGGCTATGATAGCTGCAAAGTTTATGGATGAGTTCTTCCATGGGAAATCCTCCTGTCTTAAGAAATGGGCTTGAAGACGTGGTACGGGCCGATCCGGCCTGTCTCCTGGGTCAGATTGAGAAATTTCGAGGCTGTGTAATCCTTATATTTTCCGTCTGGGACGACTATCGTCAAGGGCTGGCGCTGGGCCAGACTGGATAATACCTGGTCTTCGGAAGCGGTCGGATAGACGTGTTTTTTGGCCCAGACGGCATCGCGCTGAAGCCGGATACTTTCATCGTAGTCAGACGGTGCTGTCCAATACGCCGTCTGTCCCGTGTAATAGGGATAGGATGTTCGGTACTCTTCAAAGAAATAGACCGGACCCTGACCGGCCAGGCTCGTCAGGGATTGGGCCGACCGGTACTGATAAAAAGGTATCAGGACCTGGAAGGTCACAATCAGGTAGGTGACGGCTGTTGCCGTGATGACGAAGAACGGCAGGGCCAGATACGCTTTCTGCCACCAGGCCAGCCAGGTCAGGATAGCCATGATGACCAGGAAGACTGTCAACAGCAGCAAGCCCTGGACGGGGAAGGGCGCTTTATCCGTGAAGGCCGTGAGGGAGGCAAAGAGCAGGCTGTAGAGCGAAGCCGGGATAAGGGCTGACAGCCAGGCATAGCGGGCGTCTTCATCGAGCCATTCCTGCATCGTGCGGGCACCCAGGTATAGGAGGGGCCAGTTGGCAATGTATGCGTATGTCGGGTATTTCGTCGCCATGAGGCTGTAGAATAGGATCGTTCCCAGGGCCCAGAGGCTCATGAAGACGTATTCGTCATGATGGCTGCGCCGCCGCCAGAGGCCGTAAAGGCAGGGGCCGGTCCAGGGAAGGAGACTGACCGGGACGAGGACGATATAGTAGTACCATACGTCGTATTCAGGATGTTCCGATACGGTCGCCCGGACGACGTTGTTGAAGCCCAGCAGGCCGTCGATGAAGTCCATGCCATGGCGGCTGTACATGGAGCCGTACCAGCTCAGGCAGAGCAGGAGAAAGAGCGCGATGCCCATTGGCGGGAACAGCCTTTTGATATATTCCGGCCGGCGCTGGATGGCGGCGAAGAGCAGCAGAAACAGTCCCGGCAGGACCAGGCCGACCGGGCCCTTGGTCAGGACGGCACCGGCGGCCATGACGTAAGCCGCTGTCATATAGCCCTTCTTTTCTTCTGTCAGGCCGATATAGGCGAAAAATAAGGTGGCACCGCTGAAGAAATACAACGGCTGGTCGGTGATGACAGAACGGCTGATGAACCAGAAAATCAGGGACGTTGCCGTCATGGCGGCAAAGAGGATGGCTGTCATGTGCCGCCCTGTCTGGCGCAGGGCGAACCAGGCGGCCAGGGTACACGAGGCAGCGCCGAAGAGGACGGCTGGCAGGCGGGCTGCCAGGTCGGTCATCCCCAGGAGGCTGTAGGACAGGCTCAGGAGCCAGTACAGGAAGATGGGCTTATCATACCAGTAGGTCCCGTAAATCTGCGGGGAAATCCAGTCGCCGCTGCGGACCATTTCCAGTGCTGTCAGGGCGTAATTCGATTCGACCGGGTCCGTGACGGCCAGCCGGGATATGCCGACAGCCAGGAAGAGGAAAGATGCCACGAAGAGAATGACCAGGAATGTGCGCTGTTTCATGGGAATACCTCCTAGGGATGATTAATTAAGATGACCTGCGTCGGCGTTTCAGCAGCGATGCCGAAACGGCCGATGATGTGCTGGAATTTGGCCAGCTTATGGAATGTCGACTTCGACATGACCAGGTAAATCTTATCTTTTTTAGCCAATAAGTCTTCGAGTTCCGGGTCTTTGACCGGATTCCATTCATCACCGTACATCCCGCTGTAATAAGCGATGCCCGGGCGCAGGAATTTCTCAATATAGAGTGGTGAATGGCCATCGTAGACATCTGGCAGGATCTGAGCCGTATCATAAGACGTGACATGGCTTTTGAACTGAGGGATGATGACGCCAAAAGAGGCCCAGGAAAAAGCAATCATGGTCGCGACGCCGGCAATGAAAGCGGCCCGATAGCAATGCCGCCATAAGCAGACAGCCGGTAAGAATAAGGCCGCTGCCAGCAGGACGGAAGCCCCGAGGATGGCCGGGCGGAAAAAGGCCGCTTCTTCGTGGAGGGGGAGGGCATTACAGCCTAACACAGCCAGCCCCAGGAGATACAAGGTCAGGAGCAGGGGCCGTGAGAATTTCCGTTCAATATAACAGCGATAGCCGTACCACCCCAGAAGGTAAGCCGTCGGCGGGAACATAGGGGCGATGTATGTGACCAGCTGGGTTTTGGAGAGGGAGAAGAAGATGAAGATAAAAGCCGCCCAGACGAAGCAGAACCGGAGGGTATCCCGAAAGGGGTCCCGCTTTTTGAACAGCCGCCGGATTGTGGGGACCAGGGCTGCTGTCCAGGGCATCATGGCGGCGAAGAGGATGGGGATGAAGAAGAAGATACTGTTCTGTCCCGGATGTTCCG
>CABMPA010000154.1 GCA_902388315.1 uncultured Megasphaera sp.
CCTGAGAGGCCAGCAATAGTTTCAACCCCGTCCGCAAGATGCGGTGGTCATCAGCTAAGAGAATGTTCATGATTTTCCTCCTCACTCAAATATAACGGCAGGGAAACGGTCAATACCGTCCCTTTACCGGGCTGGCTGTCGATAGTAAACGTACCGTTCAATACCTCCGTCCGCTCCCGCATACTGACCAGTCCCAAATGATTGTCCAGCCGGGCCCGCTCGGCCTGGTCCGCACTGAATCCGATGCCATCGTCACGGACAATCAGGGTCAGCTTGGACGGCAGGACGTGGAGCCCGATGGTCACTGTATGGGCCTGGGCATGGCGGGCAATGTTGGTCAGCCCTTCCTGGACCATACGGTAGCAAAACAGGGCTGCCTGCCGTGACACGCGGGATACATCGCCATCATGATGAAAAGTCACGGTCAGTCCCGGCTGGGTCTGCCGATAGGTATCCAGATACTTTTCAATGGCTACGACCAGGCCCAGATCATCCAGCAGCGGTGGGTGGAGATTGACAGCCAGATGGCGCAGCCCTTCCAAGGTCTCACGCGTCAAATCGCGGACACCGGCGACGAGTTCCCGTACCTTCGGCTCTTCCGTCTGGTCCATGATGAGCCGCAAATAGGCCAGCATGGATACCATGGACTGACTCGTTTCATCGTGCAGTTCCCGTGAAATGCGGCGTCGTTCATCTTCACGGGCGGAAAAGAGCTGGTCGATGAGCCAAATCCGGGTCTTTTCCTTTTCCCGCAAGGCTGTCAGCAATTTCGAGTTCTCCCGGTCTTTTACGGCCAGGCGATTGCTCATGACATTGAAGGCCTTCGCCAATCGCCCGATTTCATCCTTCGTCTCAACGGGCACGCGGACACTGTAATTACCGCGGCCGATCTGGCGGATAGCCTGGGCCAGGGTCTGGACAGGCCGCAAAAAAGCCCGGGCATAGCGCGTAGCCAGCACAGAGGCCGCCAGGCAGATGGCCAGGATGACCAGCATGGTCTGGACGAAGCGTTTCCACATGAGCTGCATCATCGGCCGTTCTGACAGGCCAATGCGGAAATAACCGACCAGTCCGCCATCGATGGGATAGACGACTTCCCGGATATAGCCTTCCGTACTGTCGAAGGTCAAGGTCTTATCGACTCCATCGCGTTGTATATCGCGCCGTTCCGGCAGCCCCTTGGGCAGGCCGTCCGTAAAGGTGCTGGCCAGGATACGGCCATCGGGATAGGTCACCAGGATATAGCGTACCTGGTCATTCGTCTGCTGAGCATGGAGCAGCTGTTCCGTCATGGCAAAGCGGTCGTCGACGAGGATATCGTTGCTGATGACCTGACCAATCGAGGCTGCCATCTCCCGGCCGGATGTATCAAGTTCGTGATTCATATAGGTACTCGTCGAATAAAGGAACAGGGAAGCCGCCAACAGGCCACAGACAAAGATCGTACCGACGATGAGGGCGTTAAATTTTACATAGAGTGTATAGTTTCTCATATCATGTCCCTGCCAATCGTCTTTGTCCCGCATACTGCCGCTTGAACTGTTCATAAGCCGCCGTATCCGGTGCTACGAAGCGGTCGATGACGATGGTCTTCATGGACCGCGATAAATCTGCGTTTTCATGCATCGTATAGAATATCCTTCGCAAGGACGCCTTTTCTTCCGGATCCAAGTCGCTGCGCACGACGATAGGCCCTGTCGGCGCTTCCGGCATCTTTTCCAGCACCCGCACCTGATGGGCCAGCTGAGGATTCGTCTGCTCTATGAGCTCATAAATCTGGCTGTCCACGCCAGCCGCATCGGCCAGGTGATTGGCTACGGCCCAGATGGATTTATCGTGGCCGTGGGTGAAAAAGAAGCGCTTAAAGAACTGCTCCGGCGTCGTCCCCTGTTGGGCCAGGCGGAAGGTAATGGCCAGACAGCCCGAATAACTCAAAGGGTCTGTAAAGGCAAAGACCCGCCCCTGGAGCTGGTGCATATCGGTAATGTCGCTGTCTGAAGGCGTAATGATATACGTCTGATAATAGGACGAACCATGGGTCTCGGTCATGGCCAATAATTCAATAGGCTCATGGCCTTGATAAGCCGCATAGGCCCCGGTCGAAGAAAATGCCACATCGGCGTCACCATTGGCCAGCAAGGCATTCAGTTCTTCATAGGTCCGGCGCTGGATGAGGATGGCCGGCCGGTTCTCCTGCTGTGAAATGTAATTGACGATCTGCTGGTATACCTGCCTCGTTTCCTTTGGCGACATGACCGATGCAAAGGCGATGCGCAGCGGCTTGGTATCTGGTTCCTCCGCAACCGCCTGGCTATCCTGAGACTGGGTGAAGTCGATATATCCCTGCGGATGGGCACAGGCCGTACAGAACAAAGAAATCATGACCAGCACAATCATAGAAAGGATCCGTTTCATGTGTTACCTCCATAAATCATTACGTTTACTATAGCATATAGGATGGAGATGCGCAAAAAGGGACCTCGCATGATGGCAAAAGCCTTCATGCGCTAGTCCCTTTCAAATGAACGAATCAATCTTCTTTCGGTTTGGCATTCCATACGAGGAGAGCCAATACGGTCGAAGCGATAGCGGCACCGACCCAGAATTCTGTAGCCATGCCGAAGTCATAGGTCTTGACACCATTGACGACGGTAATCGTCATGAGCTTCCCAGTGATGAATTCCTGGATAGCTGCCCCGGCATAACTGAGCAGGCCGATCATGCCCATGGCAGCCCCGGTGACGCGCTTCGGTACGATATCGACAGCCATGAGGCCGCCCATGTAACAGACCAGTGCCCCCATAGTGAAGCCGTAGAAGGTCATGCACAGCATATCCATCGTAAACGACTGCGGTGCCCAGAGGAACCCGGCAATGGACAGGGAGTAGAAAATCCCGTACAGCAAGGCCGGCATGTTGCGCTTGTGATTAAAGAACTTGTCAGAAATGACGCCGCACAACAAGGCCCCGAAGATACCGGCTACCTGCATGTAAGCCATGACGCCGGCAGCGCCCATGATGTCATAGCCTTTCTGGGAAGTCAGATAGACGACGCCCCAGCTTTCGATGGCATAGCGGGCGATGTATACACAGAGCGAGGACAAGCCGAGAATCCAGACGGCCGGATTCTTGACAACGGCATTCCACTGCATGGAGCCGACGGATTTTTTCTTTTCTTCGTCGATCTGTTCTTGTGTCTTTTCCCCGTAATAGACAGCCCCATTCGGCAGGCCCTGCGTTTCCGGACGGTCACTCATGCCAAAGTAGATGAAGACCGTACCGACCAGGGAAATGATGCCGGCCGAAATGAAACCCATAGACCAGTTATACATGGAGACGATGGCAGCAATGGCAAAGTAAGCGAAAGAAGATCCGAGATTGTGGCTCGTGAACCAGATGCCATATAAGGTCCCGCGTTGTTTATTGCTGAACCACTGGTTAAGGGAAACGATAGACGGCCCGGCACCATACGACTGGAACCAGCCATTCAGGCCCCACAGGACGGCCAGGGGGACAAAGGAATTGACCAGCCCCATGCCGACCATGGTAAGCGAGGAAATGAACAGGCCGAATGAGAAAAACCGTTTATTATTCATCCGGTCTGCCAGGAAGCTGTTGGTAAACTTCCCAAGACCGTAGGTCACAAAGAAAACAGAACCGATGATACCGATTTCCGTCGGCGTGACGATGCCCGAAGCCAGGAGCGGCTTCTTGATGACCGAGTAACTCTGGCGGATGATGTAGTAAAAAGCATAACCGATGGTAATGGACGCAAAGACGCGCCAGCGCATGGCATTGAATTTCTTCTTAATCGCCGCGGCATCCGTCATCTGCGGAGCATCCGGTGCGGTCTTGAAAAAATTCCAAATCAGGTTGAACATAGTGAAAACTCCTTCCGTTGCAAAAATCCGTAATCATAATTCCGCAATTTACGGTTTTTATTATAATAAACGGTTTCTAACGACGGTAGCCGAAAAATTCTGATTTTTCTGTAGGAGTTTTTCTGACATTACATGACGCGTTTGGCTCCGATGTAGCGGGCAGCCCAATAACTGCTGTCGATATCGGAAATGCTGACGCCATCGCTGGCGGCATTGATGAACTGGTGATTGCCGATATAGATGCCGACGTGGGAAATGCCCGAATCATATGTCGAGAAGAAGACCAGGTCGCCAGGCTGCAGGTTAGCCATGGAAACAGAATAGCCTACGCCATACTGTTCGTCGGCACTGCGCGGCAAGTCGATGCCGGCTGCCGAATAGACGTAGCGCGTGAAGCCAGAGCAGTCGAAGCCGGACGGCGTCGAACCGCCAAAGATATAGGGAACGCCGATATACTGGTTGGCAATGTCGAGGATATGCGTAGCGGCCGGGCTTTCGACGCGGGCCAGGCCATTATAGCCGCCGTTGCCGAAACGGCGGATAGGGCCATTGGGCAGGCCCTGCCCGGTAAGGGCATAAAAAGTCGACTGGCCGACGATACCGTCCGTTTCCAGCCCGTGGTCGGCCTGGAACTGGCGGATGGCCTGTTCCGTCCCGACGCCAAAAACGCCATCGACATCGACGGTATAGCCATTATTGGCCAGTGCCTGCTGGATCACGCGGACTTCATTTTCTGCCGTAACAGCCGGCAAAGCGTCCGAAGCCGCCCCTCCCTGCGAAGTCCTGTTTTCCGGCATGGCTCCCCCCATGAGGGCTTCATACGTAGCGGCGCCAATGATGCCATCACAATCCAGTCCGTGGTCTGCCTGGAACTGACGGACTGCGGCCTGGGTCGAATCGCCATAATCGCCATCCGCATCCGTATCATAACCATGCGCCGTCAAAGCCTGCTGGATTTCAGTAATCTGATG
>CABMPA010000155.1 GCA_902388315.1 uncultured Megasphaera sp.
GGCTATCCTGATTTCAGGAGGAAACTTAAACAGCAACCTTCTCAAGAATCTCCCGATTCTATAAGCGGGAGAGGTTCAAAAAAAGAAAGTCGCCGTAGTCATGTAGGGGCCTTGCCTCCCCTGAGAAGGCCCTTTTTGGCCAGCAGGAATCGACCGTAGGGAGATGCAAGCTGGTTGCCAAAACGGAGAGCTGTGTTGGAGCTGTTCGATAAAATTTTTTTCGATGGATAGAAGGGAAGCCGCATACTATCAGAAAAACCACTATATAAGGACGGGAAAAAATTATGTGGAAACGGTAAAAATATACGGAGCGATTCGGATGTGATACAATAGAGAAAACAATGCAGAAAAGAGGAATTTTGATGAAGCATTTAGAAGTGGTAGCTGCGATTTTGGAGTATGATGGGAAAATTCTTTGTATGGAACGGGGGCAGGGGAAATTCGACTATGTCAGCTTCAAGTACGAATTTCCCGGCGGTAAGATTGAACCGGGCGAAGCCAAGCATACGGCCATTGAACGAGAACTGCGGGAAGAAATGGATGTCCACGTGGCTGTCAAGGAATCGGATTTGTACATGACGGTCCATCACGACTATCCTGATTTTTCCATCACTATGTATGCCTTCTATTGCCATTTAGATAAGCCAGACTTTGTCCGTAAAGAACACGTCGATGCGAAATGGATGGCCCCCGAAGATATGCCAATGTTGGACTGGGCGCCGGCGGACGTTCCTATCATGAAAAAACTTTCTGGAAAGTAGGCGTCGGCCATGGGGGAATACGGGGCTTTGGAGCAGTGCTTGCGCGAAGGTTTCATTGATTACACGGTGGAAGCGGACCAACGGTATGTTCCTAAAATTCTGACCAATAACAAAGAGAAAAAGCGCAAGGTCCTCGATACGATTTTGTCGCAGCTATACGTTTGTGATTCCTTCTTGTTTTCCGTTGCCTTTTTGACGAAAAGCGGGATCGCCTGTTTGAAGGATGCGTTTATTCAGAACCGGGCGGCGACGGGAAAAATTTTAGCGTCGCAGTATTTGAATTTTACTGAACCCGGTGCTTTACGGGAATTGCTGAAATTTCCCAATGTCGAATTGCGCATGGTGACGGAAGAACGAGCTTTTCACGCTAAAGGCTATCTCTTTCACCGTCCCCAGGCGGGGCCGGAAAATTATACCATGGTCATTGGCAGCAGTAACATGACGGCTAATGCCTTGACGCACAATCAGGAATGGAATGTCTTTTTTACATCGGCAGAAAACGGCTCGCTCATCCGGCAGACGAAGGAAGAATTTGATGCCTTGTGGGATACAGCGGAAGTTGTCGACGAAGCGTGGATTCAGGCCTATGAATCTGTATATACGCACAATAAGCCTAAACGGCAGTCCGTATATGTACCTTTTCATAAAATCCAGCCGAACGCCATGCAGAAAGCGGCTTTAGCGGGGATTCAAAAGCTGCGCGACGACGGTCAGGACCGGGGATTGCTCATTTCTGCTACGGGAACGGGGAAAACCTATTTGTCGGCATTTGATGTCTTAAAAATGCGGCCCCGACGATTCCTTTTTGTCGTCCATCGGGAGCTCATCGTCAAAAGTGCGCGGGATAGTTACGTCCGAATTGGCATTAATCCAGCCGATACAGGGCTGCTGACAGGGCACGATAAAGAAATGGATAGGCCCTATATTTTTGCGACCATTCAGACCTTGGCCCAAGATGAAATTCTCCATGCATTTGCGCCCGATGCTTTTGACTATATTGTCATCGACGAAGTACATCATGGCGGAGCTGCGACGTACCAAAAGGTCATTCGCTATTTTCGGCCCAAATTTCTGTTAGGCATGACGGCGACGCCGGAACGGTCCGACGACTTCGATATTTATGCCCTGTTTCATCATCATATTGCCTATGAAATCCGCTTGCACGATGCCTTGGAAGAAAACATGCTCGTTCCGTTTCACTACCACGGCATCACTGAAATCACCGTCAATGGCAAAGTGTTGGACGATAAGAGCGATTTTGCCTTTTTGACTTGCGAAGAACGTGTAAAACATATCTTGTACTACGCTGATTTGTATGGAAGTGACGCGGACCGCATCAAAGGCCTCGTCTTTTGCCGCAATGTGGACGAAGCTCAAACACTGGCCAGCGCTTTTCGCCAGCATGGAAAGCGGGCTGTTGCCTTGACAGGCGCCTCGAATGAAAGTGAACGAAGCGAAGCCATTCGCCGTTTGGAAGCAAATGTTGCAGAAGACCCGCAGTATCTCGATTATATTTTCACCTGCGATATTTTCAATGAAGGCGTCGATATTCCCCAAGTCAATCAGGTCATCATGCTGCGGCCGACGACGTCGGCTATCGTCTTTGTTCAACAGCTGGGGCGGGGACTGCGAAAATATCCGCATAAGCGCTATTTGGAAGTGCTCGATTTCATCGGCAACTATGAAAATAATTTTTTGCTGCCCATCGCCCTGTTTGGCGACCGGACGTATGATAAGGACTTCGTTCGCCGCCTCATGCAGGTCAATTTCTTGCCGGGGGCGACGTCGGTTCATTTTGACGACATAGCGAAAGAACGGATTTACGCAGCTATTGATGCCAAAAGTGCTTTGGCAGACCTGCGGGATTTGAAAGAATCGTACCGCAATATGGCCTATCGCTTGGGCCGTCAGCCTATGATGATGGATTTTGTCCGCTTTGGGGACAAGGACCCGGCTTTGTTCATCGCCAAGAAAGAGTCTTTTTTTGAGTTTGTTCAATACATGGAACCTTATGCTTCGACCTTGACCGAAGCCCATCGGGCGGTGTTGAAGATGCTGAGTTTGGAACTGGCCAATGGCAAGCGCATAGAGGAATTGTTAGTCTTGCGTCATTTGTTGACGGAATCGTCTTGGTCTACGGCGGCGCTGGCGAAGGAAATGACGGAACAATACCATTTCCTGCCGTCTACGGAAACGATGGAAAGCGTGGCCCGCCTGCTGGATTTGCAGTTTTTCACTAAAACGGCTCAAAAAAAATACGGGAGTCAGCCGCTAATTTCCTTTGAACATCATGCTTATGCAGCTACTCCTTATTGGAACGACCTGAAGAAAAATGAAGAATTTCAGCGTTATGTTCAGGATATCCTCGATTATGGAACGTATCGCTTTAAAAATCTCTATATTCATGATGAACCGGAAATCGTCCAGGGCTTTGTCCGCTACGGCCGTTATTCCCGAAAAGATGTGTCGCGCATCCTCAATTATGAAACGAACCGTGAAGGCACGCTCAATGGCTATCAGATTGTCGGCGCTACGTGTCCGATTTTCGTTACCTATGAGAAGCGCGACGATATTTCAGCCAATACGAAGTACGAAGACCAGTTCGTCTCGCCCCAGCAGTTCAGCTGGATGACGCGGGCCCGGATTCGCCTGACGTCATCACAGATTCCGGCGATTTGCGATGAGCACACGCGGAAGCTGTTGTTCGTGAAAAAAAGCGATGCCGAAGGGGCCGATTTCTATTATATCGGCGATTTAACCGTCCTGGGGGAACCTGTCGAAACGACGATTGCCGATGGCAAAGGGCAGCAGCTGCCTATCGTCAATTTCCAGTTCCTTTTGGACAAGCCTGTTGAGGATAAGCTCTATCGGTATCTGTGTGAGTGAGTCATTATTTAGTAAATCGTAAATTAGTAAATCGTAACTTACTAATTTACGATTTACTAGTGCAAAATGTTATAGACCGGCCTACACAAAAACTTTACCTGCCACCTGTGGTACATTGACGGGAAATGTGGTAAACTAGTATAGTTACAGAATTACGCATAAGGGGAGGTGTCTTACTACTCTATGGAAGATAAATATGAATCGGGCCATGAGGCGCCGAAATCGAAGAAATTCAATGGCCGCAATGTGGCTGATAACATCATGAAAGGGGTCATCGTCCTGATCATGGCGGTCATTTTTGTCATGATTGCCGACCAGGTGATTACGACGCCCTTCATCAGTGCTGAAATCGAAGGGGAATTTTTCCACGGCAGTATTTTCGGTACGACCATCATCACTATCGTAGCCTATATCATCGGCATCATCGTCGGTGCCCTGGTGGGCTATGTGATTTCGCCGTTCGTGCTGCACCTGATTTGGGCAGCGATTCACCGCATCGAATCGGGACTGAGTGATTTCGAGAGCCAGGATATCATCGTCGGGACGCTGGGATTGCTTTTTGGACTTATCATTGCGAATTTAATTGGCCTGGCGTTCGCCCGTCTGCCGATCATCGGGGCCTACGGGCCTATCGTTTTCAGCATCGTCTTTGGCTATGCCGGCATGAGCATCGCTATCCGCAAGAAGAGCGAAATCATCGCTCTGGCAGGCAATCTGCGCCTGGGCAAGTCCGGCAAGGATCACGGCAGCAAGCATAAGGATATGGATTTTTCCGGCAAGCTCCTCGATACGAGTGCCATCATCGACGGCCGCATCGCCGAGATTTGCAGTACGGGCTTCCTCGAAGGGCCACTGCTGGTGCCGGTCTTCGTCCTGGAAGAATTGCAGCTCATCGCCGATTCGTCGGACCTGTTGAAGCGCAATAAGGGCCGCCGCGGTCTGGATATCCTGAAGCAGATGCAGGAAGATAATTATGTCGAAGTCCGCATCATCAGCGACGATTTCGACGACGTCCAGGGCGTCGATTCCAAGCTCGTCCGCCTGGGCCGCAAGATCAATGCCAAAGTCGTCACCAACGACTATAACCTGAATAAGGTCGCTGCCCTCCAGGGCGTGGCTGTCCTCAACATCAACGACCTGGCCAATGCCCTGAAACCGGCCCGCATCCCTGGG